>JANOWV010000342.1:0-12673 GCA_031418075.1 Actinomycetes bacterium | reverse complement strand
CGACGGGTGAGCTGGCGGACGACTGCGAGCGCGAGCGCCGCCGCGACCGCCGCCGCGATCGAACCCAGCAAGGCCAGGATGTTGCGTTGCTCGAGGAGCGCAAGCCGCATGCCCGGCGAGTTGGCCGGCTCCCCGGAGATCCCGAGCAGGGCGACCAGGAGCAGCCCCCACCACCATCCGACGAGCCAGGATCGATCGGCGACCCGCCAGCGTGGGTCATCACGACCGATGGAGCTGATGCTCCCCCTCCAGAGGTCCTGGACCACGAGCACCGGGAGCACCAGGTTGGCGAGGGGGATCCACCACCCGCCGATCGCCCAGCCCGAACCGAGCCGCTCGGGCCGACGGCCCAGCGCCTGTTGGTTCTTCGCCGCCCGCCACATCCACACGATGAACGTGGGCGCGACGACGAGGACGACGATGGCCAGGAGCGCGTCCGCCGACCCGACGAACGCGTCGGCGTCGTGGGCCCGCATCCGGAAGTCGTCCGCGGCCGGTGCTCCCAGCACGACGAGCCGACGTGCGAACGCGCAGCCGCGCACCACTGCCGCCACCGACGCCAGCGAGAGCAGGAACGTCAGCAATCGGACGAGATGGCGGTTCGACCGCCACTCCTTCATGGGCCGAGCCTACGGATCACATGGCAGACTGCGCCGATGCCGCCGGAGAAGTTCCAATGGAGCCATCTTTACGACGAGGTCGTCACCACCGGTCTCTGCACCGGGTGCGCCGGGTGTGTGATCGTGTGCCCGCACGACGTGCTCGGCTACCGCGACGACCAAGGGATCTACAAGCCCTTCCAGACCGAAGAGGGCTTCGGGCCCGACGACTGCTCGCACGGGCAGAAGGGCTGCACCACGTGCACCCGCGCGTGTCCGCGCTTCCGATCGTGGGAGTCCGAGGCCGACGAGTTCCTCTTCGGACGGGTCCGCGCTCCCGAGGAGGTGTCGGGTATCTCGAAGGACATCGTGTTGGCCCGGGCCACGGACCCCGTGCTGCACGAGGTCGGCCAGGACGGCGGGCTGGTCTCGGCGCTCCTCCTCTACGCGATCGAGCACGACATCATCGATGCCGCGCTCGTCTCGTACCTCGAGGGGGATGGCTCGACGTGGAAGGCGGTGCCCGGGGTCGCACGGACCAAGGACGACATCATCGCTTCGGCCGGCAGCCGGTACACCTACTCCGCGAACACGCTTGCGTACGCCGACGCGGTCGAGGGTGGCGCGGAGCGGATCGCGCTCGTCGGCATGAGCTGTCAGTCGTCGTCTCCCGCGATCATGAAACAGCGACGGGTCGGCAAGGTCGCCCGCCGGCTCAGCCTCAACATCGGACTGCTCTGCTCGAAGACGTTCGACGACGCGATCTTCGACGAGCTCATCGAAGCGAAGTACGGCCTCGCCCGCGCCGACATCAAGAAGATGAACATCAAGGGTCGGCTACAGATCTGGATGAAGGACGACTCGTACCACGAGATCCCGTTGAAAGAGTGTCACGCCTGGACCCGCGAGGGCTGCAAGATGTGCCCCGACTTCGCGGCCGAGCACGCCGACATCTCGACCGGTGGGATTGGAGCATTCAACGATTGGACGCTCACGATCGTGCGCACCGACGTCGGACGTGACCTCATGGACGCGATGGTGCGCGACGGGTGGATCGAGACCCGCCCGGGCGACGACGACCCTGGCGCCATCGAGCTGCTGCACAAGCTCTCGGCAAAGTCGCGCAAGCGCTGGCCCGAGTTCGCGGTCGCCGAACCCCGCCTGATCGGAACCTGATCGATCGATACCCGGTGCTGAGTTCCCGGGTTCTCGGCACGTTCACTGTTGCCAGGCAACGACCAGCGTGCCGAGAAGCCGCCGACTACGTGTACTCGGCTAAGTCGTGGTGGTGGTCGTCGACGGCACGACCGGCGGAGGGGGCGGTCCCACCTCGAGCGCCGGTGGCGTGTCGAACACGGTATGGATGGTCGGGAAGTCCGCGCCGTCGATCGTGGCCCGCGCGTAGATGATGCGTACGACCCGGATGGTCGCGTTCGGGTCGTCGGGGTCGGGCACGAAACCACGTACTCGAATCTCTTGCGTACCGGGCAGGTGCGCGTCGCGGATCGCGGCGAGGATCGTCACCGCCTCCTGACGAGCGAGCGTCGACTGTGCATCCGTCCAGGTCGAGGGATCCGCCGGGAGGGCGGGGTCGAGGTCCCAGTCGATGTCGATCCGCTTGTCCGGGTTGTCAGGGTTCGGCGGGACCGTGACCTTCACGCGCTTGGGCGTACCGGGGTCCGGGGGAACACCGCCGTTGAGTGCGGTCTCGATCTCCGCGGCCAGCTTCTTCGAAGGGCTGGGTGCGGTCGTCGTGGTGGTCGGTGCGGTCGATGAGGTCGTCGGGGCCACGGTCGCGGCCGTGGTCGGCGCCGCCGTGGGGGGGATCACGATGACCGTGGGCGTCGGGGCGACGGTGGGGGGCGGCGGTGCCGTCGGCGGGACCGTCAGCGGAGCGAACGTCGTCGTGGTGGGAGGCAGCGTCGTCGTGGTCGTGGAGGTCGACGTCGTGGTCGTGCGGTCCGACGCAGTGTTCACGCTCTTGGTGTCGTCGCCGCCACTCGACAGGACGATCAGCAGCACGATCAGCGCAACACCACCCGCGAAGATCGACACCACGGCGATCACGGCTCGCTTCTGACGGTCGTCCATCGGTGCAGTCACGGTCGAATTCCCCCTTGTGGCGGACCACGGTAGCGGCAGCGCGCGCCGCGGCATGGTCAGGCACCTCGACCGGTGCCGACCGAGGCGCCGGTACCATGGCGCCAGGTGTGCCGGGAAGCCTGGTCGGCGTCGCCGTTCCACGCGCCCAGGAGTCTCAGATGTCCCGACGCCGAATCCATGCACCCCGGCTCGCCAAGTACCTCCCCACGCAGGGCACCGACTTCGTCTCGGTCGAGGTGCTGTCGGGCATCGCGCTGCTGATCGCGGCCGCGGCGGCCCTGATCTGGGTCAACGTCGCCTCGGCGTCGTACTTCGACCTGTGGGACTCGCACCTCACCATCGGGATCGGCGATCTCGCGATCCGCGAGTCCCTGGTGAAGTGGGTCAACGACGCGCTGATGGTGCTGTTCTTCTTCGTCGTGGGACTCGAGATCAAGCGTGAGCTGGTCGAAGGGGAGCTGCGCGACCCGCGAGCAGCCGCGCTCCCGGTGCTCGGCGCGCTCGGGGGCATGGTCGTCCCCGCGCTCATCTTCGTCGTTTTCAATGCCGGCGGCGTGGGCTCACGCGGGTGGGGCATCCCGATGGCCACCGACATCGCCTTCGCGCTCGGGGTGCTCGCACTCCTCGGCCCCCGCGTCCCCGGCGGCCTGAAGCTCTTCCTCCTCACGCTCGCGATCGTCGATGACGTCGGTGCGATCATCGTGATCGCGATCTTCTACACGTCAGACCTGGAACCCGTATGGCTGCTCGGCGCCGCGGCATCAATCGTCGCGGTGCTGGTGCTACGTCGCGCTGGCCTGATGAGCCCGTGGGTCTATGTGCTCCCCGGTGTCGTCCTGTGGTTGTGCACGCACGAGTCGGGCATCCACGCGACGATCGCCGGCGTGGTGCTCGGAATGCTGACACCCGCCACGCGCGGTCCGAAGGCGGGGCCGCTCGAGGTGCTCGAGCGCCGCATCCACCCCTGGACGAGCTTCCTCATCGTCCCGATCTTCGCCCTCGCCAACGCGGGGGTGCTCCTCAGGGGTGGTGTCCTCGAACGCGCCGCCGGAAGTGCAGTGACGTGGGGCGTTGTCGCAGGACTCGTCGCCGGCAAGGCGGTGGGCGTGAGCCTCTTCGCTCTCGGGAGCCGTCGCCTCGGCATCGGGCACCTGCCCGACGGCGTGGGCAGCGCTCATGTGATCGGTGTCGCGCTCCTCGCCGGCATCGGCTTCACCGTCTCGATCTTCGTCGCCAACCTCTCCTTCGGAGCCGGCCTCCTCGACGAGGCCAAGATCGGCGTCCTCGGTGCGTCGCTGCTCGCCGGCATCCTCGGAGCCGCCTGGCTGGTCTTCCTGGACCGGGGGTCGGCCGACGCGCCCACTGCGTCGACGCTGGAGCCCACCGCGTCGACGATGGAAGACGCTCGATGAGCAGGCGCGTGGTGGCCCTCGTCGACGATCTGATGGACCGCTCGCGCCTCGGGATCCTGGGTGAAGTCGCCTGGGCATCGAGCGCCGTGGCCGCCGCCACCCTCGACCCCGAGGTGGTCGTCGTGGACATCGCCCGCTACGGCACCCAGATCGGCGCCCTCCGCGACCTTGCCCCGACAGCTCTCATCGTTGGCTTCGGTCCGCACGTCGACGGCCCGATCCTCGACGAGGCCCGCCGAGCCGGGGCCGACCGCGTCCTTCCCCGGTCCCGGTTCTTCGCCGATCCGACGGCGGCAGTGGCGCCCGACGCCGGGTCCGCGCGAGCCTGAACCCTCGTAGCACCGGCGCTGGCGGTCCAGGCACGCGCGACGGGGTGCCCACGGAGCGGTGGGGGATACCGATGGGAAGTCGACCGAGCACGCGACCTGTGCGCGCGGCGCGGCGCGAGGTAACCATCCGGGCGGAGCCGAGGTCGAATCGCTCGTGACTTCTATCGTCGCTCGCATCGAGGCCGCCACCCAGCGCTCTGGCTCCATCAGCTTCCTCGCCTCGGCGCGGACCGGGGGAGCCACGGCCCCGGTGGAGCGCATCCCCTGGGCCCAGCTCCACGAAGACGCCATCTCCGTCGCGGCGGGGCTCCAGGCTCGCGGCGTGGGTCCGGGCGTGAACGTGGCCCTGATCGGCCCGACTTCCCGACCGCTGATCACCGCCATCCAGGCCATCTGGCTCGCCGGTGGCACGCTCGTCACCCTCCCGCTCCCGATGCGCCTCGGGTCGATCGACGAGTTCGTCGAGCAGACCCGCCGTCGCATCGCCAACGCCGACGCTCAGCTCGTGTTGGTCGACCCTGCGCTCGAGGAATTCGTCGCCGGCGACGGGCCGCCGATCGTCCGGCTCGACGCGATCGCCGGACCGGCGAGCCGCTGGGAGCGTCTGCCCGACGACCCCGACCGTCTCGCGATCATCCAGTTCACCAGCGGGTCGACGTCGGATCCCAAGGGCGTGATGCTCCCCCACCGCTGCGTCGTCGAGAACATCGACGCCATCGTCGAGGGTGCCGCGCTCGGTGAAGGTGACGTCGGCGTGTCGTGGCTGCCGCTCTACCACGACATGGGCCTGATCGGGCTCCTGATGACGCCGATGCTCACGGGCTTCGACCTCGGGATCGCGGCGCCCCAGGACTTTCTCGCCGCACCCGGCGACTGGATGCAGTGGCTCTCCGACGAGCACGCCACGATCACCGGCGGACCGAACTTCGCCTACGCGCTCGCGGCACGCGCGCTCCGCCGTCTCGATGACCTCGACCTGTCGACGTGGCGCATGGCGCTCAACGGCGCTGAGCCGATCGATCCCCTCGCGGTCGAGACGTTCCTCGATGCGGGCGCGGCGCACGGCCTCGATGCCAAGGCGGCGTTCTGCGTCTACGGGATGGCCGAGGCGACGCTCGCGATCTCCTTTCCCGACCCCGGGACGGGGATGACCGTGGACCCCGTCGACCCGGACGCGCTCGAGCACGACCGCGTCGCGGCGCCGGCTACGAGCAGCGCCCGAGTCCGGCGACTCCCATTCCTCGGCCGGACGCTGCGCGGGCTCGAGCTCCGCGTGTGCGACCCGGACACTGGCATCGAACGCGCCGACCGCGAGGTCGGCGAGCTCGAGCTGCGCGGGAGCTCGGTGACCCCGGGCTACTACGGGCGCCCCGACGTGACCGCGGCCACCTTCCACGACGGGTGGCTGCGCACCGGCGACCTGGGCTATCTGGTCGCCGGTGAGGTCGTCGTCTGCGGACGCATCAAGGACGTCATCATCGTGGGAGGCAGGAACGTCTTCCCCGAGGAGATCGAACGGGCCGCGGCTGCGGTCGAAGGGGTCCGCGTCGGCAATGTGATCGCATTCGGCACCGCGGGTCGCCGCGGCAAGGAGGGGATCACCGTGGTCGCGGAGACTCGCGCCGGCGACCTGTTGGCCCTCCGGGACGAGATCATCGACCGGGTGTGCGACGCAGTCGGGATCCCTCCCCTCGAGGTCGTCCTCGTGGAAGCCGGCACCCTGCCGAAGACGTCCTCCGGCAAGCTCCAGCGCTCGCTGTGCAAGGCCCAGCATGGGTCTTCGACGCTCCAGCGGGTCTGACCCCGCCTCCAGATCCCGGCGTGGTCCGCTCCTGAAGCCTCCTGAAGCGCCAGTTCGGGCCACAATGGGGACCCGACCACCCGGCACCTCGCACCCGGCACCCAGTCTCCTCATGGCCACCATCACCCGCGCCACGCCGGCGCCTCCGCAGCGCGTCGACGTCCGCCGTCGCTCGGACCTCGCGCGCCTCGCGCTCGTCGTGCTGGTGCTCGTCGGTGCCCTCCGGCTCCCCGCCTTCTTCGTCGACGTCTTCAACTCCGACGAGACGTTCCTCGCGACCCAGGCCGAGGTCATCCGCGACGGCGGAAACCTCTACAAGGAAGCGGCCGACCGCAAGCCGCCGCTCGTCCCCTACCTGTATGCAGGGACCTTCGAGCTCTTGGGGACCAACGACCTCTGGTCCGTCCGGGTCCTGGCGATGCTCGCCGCGGCCCTCACGGCGTGGTTGGTCGCGGTCGAAGCGCGCCGGCGGTACGGACGCCGAGCCGGATGGGCCGCGGGCCTCCTCACCGTGTTCGCACTCGTCGCCTTCGCGCCTCAGGACGGTCAGGCCGCGAACTTCGAGATCTTCATGCTCCCCGCGATGACGGCCGCCGTCCTCCTCGCGCGACGCGGACGCGGCATCTCCGCCGGAGTCGCCGTCGCAGCCGCGACGCTCGCGAAGCAGACGGGCGCCGCCACCTTGTTGCCCGTCCTCTACCTCGTCTGGAAGGCGAGGGGGCGCCGCGGGATCACCGAGGCGCTCGGTGGCTTCGGTGTGCCGATAGCGCTCGTAGCGCTCGGGTTCGGTCCCGGCCAGCTCCTCTACTGGACCGTGCTCGGCAACGGGTCCTACGTCAGCGTGAAGACGGCGTCGACGTACGTCCTCAGCATGTTCGCGGTGATGTCACTCGCATGGGTCGTCTGCAATCTCCCCATCGTGTGGCGACTCCCGGCGGCGTGGCGCGCTCGGTACACGGCGACACGCGACGGTGCGCACGACCTCGACCTCTGGTTGTGGCTCGCCTCGGCAGTGCTGTCGGTGATGGTGGGATTGCGGTTCTTCGGGCACTACTACCTCCAGCTCGTGCCGCCGCTCGCGATCATCACCGCGGGAGCTCTGCACCGCGGTTCTCGCCGCGCCGCGCGCGTGACCGTTGCGGTCGCCGCGACGTTCGCCATCGGGTTCTCGGCTGCCGGTTACTTCATGCGACCGTTCGACGCCGACCTCCAGTACAAGAACGTGAGCAAGTACCTCGCCGACCACACTCGGCCCGACGACCGGGTCCTCGTGTGGGGCAGCGTTCCCGAGATCTATTGGGCTTCCGGCACCCGACCGGCCACGCGCTTCATCACCACCTCCGGCTTCCTCGGTGGCGCGCAGCCCGGGCGACCCCCCGAGGACGCCGCGCCCGAGGACTCGAGCCCGGTCGCATGGGACTGGTTCTTCGAGGACCTCGCGGCACACCCGCTGCCGCGCTTCATCGTCGACACGGCCCCGGCCAAGATCCGCGGTGCCGAGTGGACCCCGATCCGGCGGTTCCCCCGCCTCGAGGCACTGCTGCAGTCGCAGTACCGCTTCGTGTCGTCCTTCAACGGCATCGATCTCTACGAGCGTTCCGCCGCCTGATCCCTGCGGACCCTCAGACGAGCGGCCACGGCACCGAGTGGTAGCCGGCGTCGGGCTCGGGGAACCGCCCAGTGCGCACCAGCGTGTCGGCGCGACTCGCGACCGCCTCGATCTCGTGCACCTCGAGCAGTGTGCCAAGCCGGTGCCCGAGCGGACCGTCGTCGAGCTCGGCTCGGGCGCGACACACGTCGTCGGCGATCGCGGGAGCGACCGCCATTCCGGCGAAGTCCCAGATCACGGTCCGCAGCTTCCACACGGGGTGGAAGGTGAGCCCATGGTCGATCCCGACCACGGCATCCGTGCTCCGGTCGCGCAGGCAGTGCCCACCCTTGCGATCCGTGTTGTTGGCGAGGACATCGAACGCCGCGAACCGCTGGAACGTGTCCTCGCGTCCCTCGAGGAGGGTGAAGTACTGCTCCTCGGGGTCGTGGTCGATGAACTGCTGCACCGCGCCTTCGCCGAGCACGCCGTCGCCCCGCAACACGGTGACCGGGACGATCCCCCAGCCGAGCGCGATCGACAGCTCGTACGCCGCGACCTCGCGGCGACAGAGTGAGCCATCGGGGAAGTCCCAGAGCGGTCGTTCCCCCCGCTGGGGTTTGTAGATCGCGGGCAACGTCACACCATCGAGCGTGACCTCCACGAGGAACGTCGCGTTCGACGAGTACCGCATCCGCCCCGCGATCTCGAGGTCGCCGGCCTCGAGCACGTGCGCGACGTCGGACGGAGTCAGTTCCAGCGGGGGCACCGGTGCCCGGACGGGTCCATCGGCATCCCGCACAACGGGCAGGGTGGACGACCGGCGGCGACGACCGAGTCGCCATGCTCGATGAGCGCTCGCACTTGCGGCCGCGTCGCGTAGATCCGGGCGACGTAGCCGGCCTCCTCGACGTCGTCGACGTCCGGATCGAGCTCCGGGTCGTCGTCATCATCATCATCTTCTGGGTTCGCATGCTCGCGGAGCTCGATGAGCATCAGCCCCCGGTCGGGATCGAAGCCGAGGCCGATGAGCCGAGCGCGGAAGAGGGGGACGGTCGGCTCACGGAGCTCGGCCCGCTCGAGCGCGATCGCCCCCGGCTCCTCCGGGTACTCCTCGGACAGGCGGTCGAGGAACGCTCCGGCCTCCTTCGCGAGCAGCGCGATCTGCTCCTTCTCGACGAGCACCGTGAGCTGCGCGTCGGAGTTGCGGGCCTGCAGGTAGAACGCACGAGCTCCGGGCTCACCGACCGCACCCGTCGCCACCGATTCGGTGTCGAAGAATTCGATCTCGCTCACGACGCCAGCTCCTCGAGGGTGCCGGTGTCGTTGCACTTGAGCATCGCGACTCCGTGCCCGGAGAACTCGAACACCGTGACCGAGGCCGGCGACACGACGACCCGCTGGAACAGGTCGAGGTGCGTTCCCCCGAAGTGGGCGATCGCCGCCTTGATCGGATCGGCGTGCGACACCACCACGACGAGCTCTCCCGGGTGGCGCACAACGATCTCCTCGAGTGCGGCGACCATCCTCGACTGCATGGCTGCGAGCGACTCTCCTCCGGGGAACGCGGCACGCGACGGGGCACGCTGCACGACCTTCCAGAGGTCGGTCTTCGCGAGATCGGCGATCTTCTGCCCGGTCCACTCGCCGTAGTCGGCCTCCAGCACACCGACGAGCGGCACGACCTCGAGCCCGTGGTGCGACGCCACTGCGGCGGCGGTCTGGGTGGTGCGTTCGATCGGGCTCGCGTAGACGGCAGCGACGGGAAGGCTCGCGAGGCGGATCCCGAGCGCGTCGGCCTGCGCGCGACCGGCCTCGGAGAGATCGATGCCCGGGGCTCGGCCCGACAGCAACGGACCGGTCTGTGCGGTGACCGCGTGGCGCGCCAACACGAGGCGGGTCCCTCGCCTCGATGCGCCTGACTTCGATGCGCCGGGCTTCGACGCGCTGCGCTTCGGTGCCGGCTTCTTGCGCGCTCCTGGCTTCGACCCCGATGCCTTCGCTGCCATGGCGACGATGGTACCGGCGTCTGTTTACGGCACTCCTGACGAGACGCCCCAATGCGACGAGGCGATGCGACGAGGCGATGCGTAGCATCGACAGATGCCCGACTCCCCCGTGAACCTCAGCGCCCACGGCCCTCCTGACACCGTGCTCGATCCGGAACCCCCCGACGCGCTGGCGGCGCTCGCCGCGGCGCTGGACGCACCCGTCGATGACCGGCGCGCAGCGATCAGTGCCGTCGTCGCACGGTGGCCACGCTTCCTCGATGCGTGGGCGCAGCTCGGGAACCACGCACGCGACGACGTCGAGGCGTATGCGGCCTACCGGGTCGGGTACCACCGCGGGCTCGACCGGCTCCGCCAGAACGGGTGGCGCGGGTCCGGTCTGGTGCGTTGGGCCGAGCCGGAGAACCGGGGGTTCCTCCGCTCCGTCGCGGGTCTCGGGCGGGCCGCCGCCGCGATCGGCGAGACCGACGAGGCGCAACGCTGCCACGACTTCGTCCTCCAGCTCGACCCCACTGGGGGCGTCAACCTCGAGCGGGACGATGCGGGGCGGACCCCGTAGGATCGGTCGCGATGAAGCGAGCGCTGGTCACGGGGATCACCGGCCAAGATGGCCGGCACATGTCGGAGTTCCTCACCGGCAAGGGCTACCAGGTGTTCGGGTTGGTCCGCGGGCAGAACAACCCGAAGGTGCAGGTCGTCACCGACGAGAACCCCGCACTCGAGCTGGTCGAGGGAGACCTCCGCGACCTCTCCTCGCTCATCGCCACGGTCGAGCAGGTCCAGCCCGACGAGGTCTACAACCTCGGTGCGATGAGCTTCGTCGCCCTGTCATTCCGACAGCCCGAGCTCACGGCCGACATCACCGGGCTGGGCGTGCTCCGGATGCTCGAGGCCATTCGGATCGTGGGCGGCGCCGAGAACAACCCGATCCGGTTCTACCAGGCGTCCTCGTCGGAGATGTTCGGCAAGGTGCGCGAGACCCCGCAGACCGAGATCACGCCGTTCCACCCACGGTCGCCGTACGGAGTCGCGAAGGTCTTCGGGCACGACATGACCGTCAACTACCGCGAGTCCTACGGGCTGCACGCCTCGTCGGGGATCTGCTTCAACCACGAGGGTCCGCGCCGGGGACTCGAGTTCGTGACCCGCAAGATCACCAATGGCGTGGCCCGGATCAAGCTCGGACTCCAGGACTCCATCACGCTCGGCAACCTCGATGCTGCACGCGACTGGGGCTTCGCCGGCGACTTCGTCGAGGCGATGTACCTCATGGTCCAGCAGGACGCGCCGGACGACTACGTGATTGCCACCGGCGAGACGCACACGATCCGCGAATTCCTCGCTCTCGCGTTCGCGAACGCGGGAATCGACGACTGGCGGCCCTACGTCCGCAACGATCCCCGCTTCGAGCGCCCCGCCGAGGTCGACTTGCTGATGGGCGACCCAACGAAGGCCCATGACACGCTCGGATGGCAGCGCAAGGTCGGGTTCGAAGGACTCGTCGCGATGATGTACGAGCACGACCTGCAAGAAGAGTCGGCGCGCGCGCGGCCCTAGGACCGCCCAACCGTACGAACAGCTGGAGGCGCGCCGCTCAGCGGGCCGCCTCGGCCGCCTTGCGGGCCGCGATGAGGACCGGATCCCACACCGGCGAGAACGGTGGCGCGTACGCGAGGTCGAGCGACGCGAACTCCTCGGCCACCATCTCGGTCCACACCGCCGCGGCCAGCACGTCGACCCGCTTCGCGGCACCTTCTTCACCCACGATCTGTGCGCCGAGGATCCTTCCCGTGCCCCGCTCGGCGACGATCTTCACCCGGATGGGAGTGGCCCCGGGGTAGTAGTGCGCGCGCGTCTCGCCTTCGATGGTCGCCGCGACGGCTTCGAAGCCGGCGGCGGCCGCTTCGCGCTCGGTAAGGCCCGTGCGTGCGACCTCGTACTTGCAGATCTTCGAGATCGCCGTGCCGATCACTCCCGGGAAGGACGCGTCGCCCCCGGTCGCGTTGAGGCCCACCACCCGGCCCTGCTTGTTCGCGTGCGTTCCGAGCGCGATCGTCACCGGTCGACGCGACACGCGATGGAACGTCTCGACGCAGTCGCCGGCAGCGAACACACCATCCACCGAGGTGCGCTGGTGGTCGTCGACGGTGATGCCGCCGGTCGACCCCACGTCGATCCCAGCGGCTTCGGCCAGCGACGAGCCGGGGCGAACACCAAGGCCGAGCACGACGAGGTCGGCGGGCAGCAGATCGCCGCCGGCGTGCACACCCCGGACCGCGTCATCCTCGACCTCGAAGGATTCGACCATCGCGTCCAAGTGCAGATCGACGCCGACCGCGCGGAGCGCGTCGGCGATCAGGGCACCCATGTCGGGATCGAGAGTGCTCATCGGCTGTGCCGCACCCTCGACGAGCGCCACTTCCAGGCCGCGGAGGACCAGCGCTTCGGCCAGCTCGAGTCCGATGTAGCCACCGCCGACCACCACCGCATGTCGCGCACCGCCCCGGTCGACGGCGTCGCGCACGGCGATCCCGTCGGCGAGTGTCTGCACACCGAAGATCCCGCGAGCGTCGATTCCCGGAATCGGTGGCCGCACGGGCGTTGCTCCGGTGGCGAGCACCAGCTGATCGAACGATTCTTCGGACTCGGATCCGGCAGCGAGGTCGCGCACACGCAACGACCGTCGTTCGGTGTCGATGGCAAGGACCTCGTGGCCCACGCGCACGTCGAGCCCACGCTGGCGATGCTCTTCTGGGCTGCGCGCCACCAGGTCGGCCGCCTCGGGCACGAGATCGCCGACGAAGTACGGGATCCCGAACGCGGCATACGAGG
>JANOWV010000341.1:0-5874 GCA_031418075.1 Actinomycetes bacterium | reverse complement strand
GCCGGCTTCATGGCGTCGATCAGGTGCTCGAACACGGCCTCGACGTAGACGCCCTGGAGATCGGGAAGCTGCCCGCGGACCTGGAGGACCTCCCCCTGGCGCCACCAGCGGAACTCGCGTGCTTCCCGTCGGGCGGCCATCTCGGCTTCGGTGACGACACGCTGCCGTCGGACGAGCCGAGCGAGGTCGCTCGGTGCTGCGGTGCGTCCGCGCTTGGCCCACTCGGCGTCGGTGGCGGGCGTCGCCAGCACGACGAGGTGCTCGAGCTGGTCGAAGGACAGCTCCCCCGCTTCAGCGGCGGCGGCGATCGCGGGCAGCGGCTCGAGCCCACGAGCGATCTCGACTTCGACGCGCGACGTCTGCGTTCGAACGCGATCACGCGCGGCGATCCACTCGGCCGCCTCGCAGCCGCCGGTCGCGCCGCGCTCGTCGAGTGCACGATCGAGTGCGACGCGACGCAACTTCCAGCGGCGCTCCTCCACGACGGCTTCGTCGCGTGCCGCGCGGATCCGCTCCGTCGGCCAGGTCCGCAGCTCGTCGAGGGTGTCGGTGAACATGCTGCTACTCAAGCAGGAGGGTGTGACACTGAAGCCCTTCCCGGCCGCGATTCTCGGAAGAATCTCGAGAATCTTTTCGGGCGTCGACACGCGTCACGAACCTCGCGAGTCCGTGTCGCACTGCGACGCGCGTGACGACGGGTACGATTGCGATGCACCACGAGCGCCCGTAGCTCAGCCTGGACAGAGCGCCGGACTTCTATTCCGCTGGTCGGGGGTTCAAATCCCTCCGGGCGCACCGCACGAACCAACTACAGCAAGCGTTCTCGTCACTCCCCCGTTGCACGGTCGCTGCTCGACCGACGCGTGTCACCGGATTGTCACCGAGTGGTCGGTGCCACGTGATCCGCAGGCGGGGTGCCAACTGGCAGGTGACGGTGTACGCCGGGACCGACCCGATCACCGGTCGCGAGCGGCGAGTCACGCGCACCGTGAAGGGCCGCTGGGGTTGGATCAACCGCAATCCGGCGGCGCTCGCGTCGCTCTCGGGTCGGATCGTCGTCAAGTCCCCCAAGACGTTCCACTCCCGTCGAGTGGCGCTCGACAACGAGACCCTGCGCCTCCTCCGCGCCTACCGGATAGCGCGGGCAGAGATCGCGTTCGCGCTCGGCCTGCGACTCGGGGACGACGCGTACGTCCTCTCGGACCACCCAGCGGCCGAGGAACCGCTACGCCCTGACACCCTCACAGACCGTTTCTGGCGCCTCGCACGCCGCCTCGGTCTCCAGTGCCGCCTGCACGACCTACGTCACTGGCACGTGACCCAGGCCCTCGGAGCGGGACTCCCTGGGCGCGACGTGGCTGAGCGCGTCGGCCACGCGAGCGCGCATGACGCTCGACGTGTACGGGCACGCGATCGTCGGAGCGGACCGGCGCGCGGCGGAGGTGGTCGCAGGCGTGCTGACGAACGCACCGCCCCGCACGAGCGCGCGTCGCAGGCCGATCAGCACGCGCAAGTCCGCGGCGACGAGCGAAGCGACGCTCTTCGACACCGAACGACCCACGACCATGGCCGCACCGTCGGTCGACAGCGACCACTCCCACCGAGTCCCACGCAGGCAGCCTCCCGCATACCCCCTTGCGGGTCACGCCTACCGGCGAGACCCGCGTCCCACGCTCGGTCGCGCGGCTCGGCTGGGACGTTCAGACCGCTGAGACGGCCTTTGCATCTTGTAGAGCCGCTGACCCGTGAGAAGATGGTGTCATGGCTACCGGACGCGAGTTCGACGTGATTCTCGAGACGCAGGACGATGGCGGCTACGTCGCCTCCGTCCCCGACCTTCCTGGTGTCTGGACCCAGGGCGACACGCGCGAGGAAGCAGTCGCGATGGTCAAGGATGCGATCGCCGGCTACCTCGAGACGCTCGAGGAACTCGGTCGCCC
Organism: Actinomycetes bacterium; assembly: GCA_031418075.1. GTDB lineage: Bacteria > Actinomycetota > Acidimicrobiia > IMCC26256 > PALSA-555 > DASUAO01. Next base: position 3,934 of record JANOWV010000341.1, on the reverse strand, counting down.
GCTTCCGAAGCCGAACCGGGAGCACCTGACGGTCCAAGCGTGACGGAGCGGCTGCCGACCGTCACCGCTCGACAGCTCATCCGGGTGCTCGAACGGCACGGGTGGGAGTTGCATCGAACGCGCGGCAGCCACCAGCACTTCGTCCACCCGGATCGCACAGCCATCGTCACCGTGCCCGTGCACGCGAAGGACCTGAAGCGCGGTCTTGTCGCCGGGATCCTGAAAGACGCGGGGATCAGCCGCGAGGAGTTCTTGCGAACGCTCTAGACCTCGTAGCGGGCACGCGACGCGCGCCCAACTTGTCACCGGTTTGTCACCGGTTCGCGTCGTACACTGCGTCCAGGGCGTCGACGCATTTCGTTACCGCGCAACGCGCGCGCATTCAGACGAACACCCTGGACGACTTGTCTCCCGCTTCTATTCCGTTGGTCGGGGGTTCGAATCCCTCCGGGCGCGCCGCACGAACCAATCGCAGTAGCGCTTCTCGCAGCTCCCCCGCGTCTCGAATCCCAAGCTGTCCGGTGTGCACCTCGTTACCGCCGACGTGGACCTTCACGTGGATGTGCACGGTCCGTCCCCGGTACCAGCCGGGATAGAGGGTGGCGAACTCGACGCGGCCGGTGGCGTCCGAGACCTGCGTGCCCCGCATGAACCGGTCAGAGTCGGTCGGACCGGATCCCCCACCTGGACCGCCCCCACCGGGACCTCCGCCGCTCGCGGCCTGGAAGCCGGAGTAGACGCCGCCGGCATCGGTGTGCCAGATGTCGACCGCTGCGTCCTTGATCGGGGCGCACCCGTTGGCGTCGAAGACGATGTCGTGGAGGCGCGCGCCGCCTTCTTGCCCGACGAGGCGGAGGACGAGTCGCTACCGCCGCACGCCGTGGCGACGGCGCCGAGGCCGACGGTGCCGAAGAGGAAGAGCGCACGGCGCCGGTCGATGAGACGGGACGCGACGGGTTCAAGTGCGTCGAGGGTCATGGTCCCAGTCTGTTTGCGCAACCTGAGCGTGGGCTGAGCCACACACGCCCCCAAGTTGCCGGGGGACGTTCAGCCGAGTATCGACCGTGCCCGAGCCAGCGTCGGTGCCATCCCCAGCCGCTCGGCGAGCCCGGCACCCTCGCGCAGGAGCACTGCTCCGCGCTCGCGATCACCCGGACCATCTCGTCGGAGCAACATCTCTCCGAGCTCCGTGGAGCTCACCGCGGCCCGGGCCTCGAGGCCAACGCGTCGGTGCAGCGCGTCGCCCGCTTCGCCCACCGCGATCGCCTCGTCGAGGCGATCCAGCGTCGCGAGCACGCGCGCGGCGCAGGTGTCGAACGACTCGTAGATGATGACCTCGCTGCCCGGGAGCTCACCCGAGAGGAGCTGGAACTGCTCGAGGCACTGCGAAGCCCGCTCCCGGTCGCCGAGCGCCGCGACCATGCTCGACACATAGGCGGACCCCACGTACGCGAGGTGGGCCGGGAGCTCGGGGCGGACCTCGTCGAACCACGACTCGAACGCAGCTTGCATCACGTCGATGTCGCCACGAATCTCGGCGGTCAGGGCTTCGTAAGGAGCGAGCCGGGCGAACGGCGTCGTCTTCAGCTCGACGCCCAGCGTCTGACAGCGGTCGGCTTCGCCGCGGTCGTACGCCGTTCGGAAATGCTGCGCGAGCTGGAACGCGTCGTTGGTCTCGCCCGCGTCGCCACCGATCGCGTGAGCTGCGCGGGTGACGGCATCGGCCTCCGCGAAGCGACCTTCGGCCCCGAGACGGGCCCCGCGGTACGCGAGGACCGACCAGCCCTCGAGCGTCATCCCGGGGACCGAGCCCGATGCCTCGAACGCGGCGTCGGCTCCGTCGAGATCGCCGCTGTCGAGACGCGCGCGCCCGAGCTGGAGCTGCGCCTGGGCCATCCGGGCCCGGTCGCCGCCGCGTTCCGCCACCTCGGCGAGCTCGGTGATCGTGGCGAGCCGCCCGGTGACGGGAACCGATGCCCGTTCGGTCCAGGCGAGCGAGCTCAGCGCGTTGGCAAGTGCGTCGTCGTCGCCAGAAGCCCGAGCAAGGGAGACGGACTCCGTCGCAAGTTGGTAGGCCTCGCTTCCTGGCGCGAACACCAATGCGTACGACAGATACGACATGACCAGGGATCTGAGCGCGACATCTGCGTCGCCGAGTCCCGCCAATCCCTCTCGCATGATGTCGACCGCAACGTCGTCGCCCGGGCGCGCGAACTGCGTCACGGCCCCCTGGTACGCGATACCGGCACGCGCGAGGAGCGCGGGACGATCCGATCGTCGTGCCGCATCGGCGGCGGCCAGCGCCAGCTCCCGGCCTCGCTCCGGGTTCGAGTTGTAGTGCTCGGCCATTGCGAGGACCGCGAGGAGCTCGGAACGGAGCGCCAGGTCGGGATCCTCGGCGAGATCGCTGGCTTCGAGCGCGCGCTCCAAGAGGGCAACCTCCTCCCCGAACGCAGCGCGACGGTGCGAAGCCTCCGCGGCTTCCGTGGCGTACCCGATCGCTCGGTCGGCGAGGCCGAGGGACGCTGCTTCGAGGAAGTGGTGTGCGAGCAGCTCGACCGGGGTCCCGCGTCGAGCCTCGAGGACCTCGGCGGCGCGGCGGTGCAGGCGTACCTTGCGGTTCGTGCTGAGCTCCTCGAGGAGGGTCTGGCGCACGAGCGCGTGGATGAACGAGAGCCGACCGGGATGTTCCTCCACCTCTTCGACGAGCGAAGCCGCGAGCACCACGTCGAGGTCGTCGACGACATCGTCGACGGGTCGCTCCGCGACCGCGGCGACCACCTCAGTGTCGAACTCACGGCCGAGCAGCGCGGCGACGCGCAGGATCTCGTTCGCCGCGTCGGGCAGTGCGGACAGGCGCCGACCGACGACGTCGCGCACGCCTTCGGGGAGCCCAACCTCATCCCAAGCGACGGTCCCCACCCAGACGCCGTCCTCCTGCACGAGCGCGCCCGATTCAGCAAGATGGCGCAAGACCTCCTGTAGGAAGAAGGGGTTCCCTTCGGTCTCCTCGAGCAGCCTCCGGACCATCGCGGCACCCTCGGGCGGGAGGTCCTCGCCGCGGACGAGCTCGAGCATGGTGCGGAGCCCCGTCTCGTCGAGGCCCCGGAGCACGGCTCGGGTGACGTTCGGCGCCCGCCGCAGGTCGGCGAGGGCCGGCGCGAGCGCGTGGCCTCGATCGACGTCGGTATCGCGGTAGGTGACGACGACGAGGACCCGCGCATCGGGCGACAGATGGCGAACGAGATGCCGCAGGAGGTTGACGCTCGCCGAGTCGGCCCAGTGGGCGTCGTCGAACACGAACACAACCGGCGTCTCATCGGCTGCCGCGGCGAGCAGATCGACGACCGCGTCGAAGAGCAGCAGGCGTTCAGTCTCGGGGTCGGCCGCGACCGGAGCCGGAGCACCCGGGACGCGCCGCAGTCCTTCGGGGACGAGCCGAGCGATCTCGCCACCGTGACGCTCGACGTTGCCGGCTAGTACCGCGACGTCGACATGGGCAACCAGGTGCCGCAGCGCCTCGATCCAGGGTGCGTACGTCGCGAGCACATGCTCGTCGCAGCGCCCCATCAGCACGAGCGCACCCTCGGAGTGTGCGGCCCGTGCGACCTCGGCCGAGAGGCGCGTCTTTCCGATCCCCGGTTCACCGACCACGAGCACGACGGCGGCGCCCTCCACTTGCGCGCGCTTCCAGGCGTCGACGAGGACCGCGCGCTCCTCGTCGCGCCCGGAGAACGGGAACTCGGACGCGCCGGACCGCAGCGCGCCCGGAAGCGGGGCGACCTCTTCGACGGTTGCGGTCCCCCACGGGATCTCGTAGACCGTGACGGGTTCGGGGAGTCCCTTGAGCTGCGTCTCGCCCACGAGACGGAACGACACATCGGTCCGACCGCGCGCGAGGCCGCGCACGAGGTCGTCGCAGAGGATCTCTCCG
>JANOWV010000340.1:0-4522 GCA_031418075.1 Actinomycetes bacterium | reverse complement strand
GGCCGGGACGGCGGTGAACCTCGCAAACGGCGACGCGCAACTGCGCAGCCGTCTCGCTCGTGCGGTGGCTGAGCGATAACGCGTCCGCCACCCAGTGTCGAAAAGATGCTTTCTGCGGCCTGGCGCCTCGAGGTCAGGCCTTCCGACCACAGAACGCAGCAAGCTCGTCGATCGGGGTCGCACCAGCGGGGACTTCGGCGGCGTCGCCGAACGTGTCGCCGTCGCGGATCCCGTCGACCATGCCTCCGGCGGTGGCACGCGCATTGGCGACCACGTCGGCGGGCGGGTCGAACGACTGGCCAGTCGCATGCGCGAGGTCCCAGGCGTGGACGAGGAGATCGAACTTCGCGACGTCGAGCGCAACCTGCGCCGGCAGCGTGGCGAACGGGAGGACGACGTCGCGACCCATCGCACCCTCGGAGTCGGCGGACGACGCGAAGTCGGCGAACACCTTCGCGACCGCGGCAGCCGGGTCGTCGCCGAGCAGGTCGCCCGGGGCCCCCTCTTGGGGCGCGTCGCCGCGGAAGCTCGCGGCGAACATCGTCCCGCCACCCACGATGTGGCCCGCGAGGTCGCGCACCGTCCACTTGGCGCACGGGGTGGGGTTGTCCCACTGGTCGGCCTTCACCCCGGCGACGAGCTGCTGGAGGACTTCGCCGTGGTACGCGAGCTGCTCGGACGGTGCTGCCATGGAGGATGCTCCTGCTGGAGGGGATGTCCCTTCGGGTCTAGTCGCAGATGAGGCGAGGCGCAACGTGCGGCGGAATCACGTCGGGTCACCGAGCGGCGACTGGCTGGTTCGGGAGCAGTGGCTCGAGCTAGCGAAGGCGCTTGGCCATCGCCTTGGCCAGCGTGCGCATCTGCTTGGTCGTGGGTGTCTCGCCGTCGATCGTCACCGCCACTTGCCCGACGGTGGACCCTTCGAACACGAGCAGACCGACGGTGGTGTTCCCCGAAGTGTCGGTCTTCGGTTCGGGCCGCATGACCGCGAGGTCACCCACACTCTTGAGCACGACCGCACCCGGCTGCTTGCGCTCCGCGCGCTTGCCGCCCGCGATCTGCTGCGCCGACAAGGAGTCGATGATCGACACGGTGACTTGTGCGAGCGGACCCGTCTCGCTCGAGAGCCTTAGGCATGCCGTGCGCCCGCCGGGTTCAGGCGTGAACGACGTGTCGAACGCACGGCGCAGCTCCTTGGCGGTGATCAGCGAGCATGCCGTCGTCTTGGCAGCGGCCGATGCGGGCAGGGGCGCCGCGACGACGAGGGCCAGCACCGCGCTCGCGATCCAGGCCCCGGGGCGAACCCGATCCATCCTCATGTCCTACTTTTTGAAACGGATCGGGACCTGGACGACGGACGCCGGGTCGACCGAGCTGTCGTCGTTGCCGATGATGACGCACGGCGGGTGCTTGGCGTCGCAGATCGAGTCGCCGACCGCGCCCTCGATGATCGTGATCTGGAGCTCGCCCTCGCCGGTCGGATCCGCGTGCAGGATCACGCCCGTCGTCAGGTCGCACCCGGCGGCGCCCGAGCTTCGGTCGGGGCCGCACTGGAGGATGTTGATGACACCGCCGGGCGAGAAGCCCGACCAGCGCACCGTCACCACGTCGCCGCCCTGGAGGTTCTTGTTGGGGGTGACGGTGACCTTGCGGTCGTAGTGCACCGTGGGCGCAATCGCGACCTTCTCGGTGGAGCCGGGGTCGGTCGCGGCGAGGATCGAGGTGACGTCGGGCTCGGCGTCATTCGGGAGCCGGGCGATCGCGGCGTCGTCACCGCGGAGGTAGCCGGCGAAGAAGTCGGTGATCGTTGCGAGCACGCTTGCCCCGGCCGGGCCGTCGACCGAGGCCGAGGAGCCGTGGTCTCCGCCCTCGACCGTGAGGAGCACCTTCGGGCCGCGTGCCTTGTTGAAGGTGCGCTTCATGCCGTCCAAGGGGACCAGGCTGTCGGCGGTGCCGTGGACGATGAGGAGCGGCGGCATGTTGGCGAACGTGTACTTCCCGCCGGGATACGGCGCCGGTGCGCCCGACAGGACGGCGACGGCCTTGATCCGCTTGTCGCGACAACACGAGTGCGCGGTCGCGCCGAGCACCGTGATGCCGCCGTTGGAGTGGCCGGCAACGCCGATCGCCTTCTCGTCGATCAGGCCGGCAAGGAGGCCCTCGCTCGCGCGCGTCGCATCCAGCATCTCGTCGATGAGGAAGCTGAGGTCGCCGGGCTGATTCCCGACGTCGCCGGCATCGGGCTCGAGCGGGCCGCCACCGCTCGACAGCGGGAACTTGGGCGCGACGACGACGTACCCGGCGGCAGCGATGCGGGTGAGCAGGTCTTCGTAGGTCGCGGGCGTCGCGCTCAACCCGTGCGCGAAGAGGATCAGGGGGTAGGGGCCGCCGGCGACGTCGGGCACGGCGGTGCCGTTGGCGATCGGCCCCGCGGTCGCCGGGTACCAGATGGTGGTCTCGAGCGTGCGGCCCTTGTGCTTGGGCTCCCCGCCACTCGCGGGGGTGGGGCGGGACCGATCCTCGAACGTCCTCGTGAGGACGCCGACGGGATGGTCGGCCGCCGGTTCGTCGGCGGCGAGCGCGGTCGGTGCGAGCCCGGCGACGAGGATCGCGGCGCAGATCGTGGTCGCGGCCAGGCGCGCCGGTCGCGATATGGCCTGGCGCCGCTGTTCCCCCGTGGCCATCATGGCGCACACCGTAGATCGGGGGTGAGCGAGCTCGCGGCGATCCGGCTTCCTGCGGGCGGACACGTCTCGAAGACGGGTCGAGGCTGGAGGTCGCGCCCCGAGCCGCTACTCGACGAAGCCGGAGCGGGCGACCTCGGCGATCGTCGTGATGTCGGCCTCGACCAGGCGCATCGCCTCATCGCGCAGGGGCCGCATGCCTTCACTTACCGCGACGGCCCGGAGCTCGTCGTGGCCGGCGTTGCGCAGCAGGAGCTCCTTGATCGTGTCGGTGACGCGCAGTACCTCGTAGATCCCGACCCGCTCCGCGTACCCGGTGTTGGAGCAGAGGTTGCAGCCCGCGCCGCGGAAGTAGACGTCCTTGCCGTGCCCGAGGCACTGCTCGAAGAAGCGGCGCTCGTGCTCCGACGGCTCGTACGGCTCGCGGCAGTGCGCGCAGATCCGGCGCAGCAACCGCTGCGAGGCGACCGCGAGCACCGACGACGTCATCAGGAACGGCTCGATCCCCATGTCGCGGAAGCGCTGGAGCGCGGTGGGGGAGTCGGTGGCGTGGATCGACGACAGCACGAAGTGCCCGGTGAGCGCGCACCGCATCGCGATTCGGGCGGTCTCCACGTCGCGGATCTCGCCGACGAGGATCACGTCCGGGTCCTGGCGCAAGATCGCCTTCAGCCCATCGGCGAACGTGACGCCCGCCTGGGCGTTCACCTGGATCTGGTTGATCGACGGGAGCACGTACTCGACGGGATCCTCGATGGTGATGACGTTGCGGGTCGGATCGGCGAGCTCCGTGAGGCCCGCGTAGAGCGTCGTCGTCTTGCCGCTCCCGGTGGGACCGGCGCACACGACCATGCCGAACGGCGAGGTCAGCAGCTTCGAGAAGCTCGCGCTCGTGTCGACGGCCATCCCGAGGTCGTGCAGGCCGCGGAGACTGACGGTCTTGTCGAGGATCCGGAGGACCGCCTTCTCACCGAAGATCGTGTTCGTGGTCGACACGCGGATGTCGACCGGTCGGCCGTCGATCTCCGCCGTGAACTGGCCGTCTTGGGAACGGCGGCGCTCGACGATGTTCATGTCGGCCATGACCTTGATGCGGCTCACGAGCGACTGCGCCATCGCGGCCGGCACGTCGACGGCCTCCCGCAGCGTGCCGTCGACGCGGAAGCGCACCCGGACCCGATCGACTCGGGGCTCGATGTGCACATCCGAAGCCCGGTCCCGCAACGCCTGCATCAAGATGAGGCTCACGACCTGCACGACCGGAGCGCGCTCGTCGACGACGAGCGACGTCTCCGCTTTCTGGGTCCGGTTCGACGCCTCGGCCTCGAACGCGAGGACCTGCGCCGCGACGTCGTTGAGAACCAGGTACGTGCGCGCGATCGCTTCCCGGATCTGCGTCGGCTGACTGAGGAACGGGACGATGGGGCAGCCGATCTCGCCGGCCAACGTGCCGAGCAGGACCTCGTCGGGGGCGTCGGCCATCGCGAGCTCGAGGGCGCCATCGTGCAGGCGTAGCGGGACGGCCTCGAAGCGCCGGGCGAGCGCCTCGGGGAAGCGAACGACGGCGTCGGGGTCGGGCTGGATGTGGCTCAGGTCGGCGACGTTGAGGCCGAGCTGGTCGGCGAGCGCATGGACGAGCTGGTGCTCACTGATCGCGCCGAGCTCGATGAGCCGATCGCCGAGCCGGCCGCCAGTGGCGATCTGCTCCGCGACCGCGTGGTCGAGCTGCTCTTCACTGAGCTGGCCGCGTGCGACGAGCATCTCGCCGATCCGCGCGACGGCGCCGCCGGGCCGCGCCGGGTGCCCCGGAACGCCGGGGGTCGGTGTGGCACCGGCCG
>JANOWV010000339.1:0-4877 GCA_031418075.1 Actinomycetes bacterium | reverse complement strand
GCGCCGCCTGGTTACGACCAGGGTTACGACCAGGGTTACGACCAGGGCTACGAGCACGACGAGGCGCCCGCGAGCGCTGACCTGCCGAGCCGGCTGGTCACGGGTCTTGTCGTCGCGGCGATCGCGCTCGCGGCGTTCGCGGCGGGTCGACCGGCCGCGACGTTCCGCGTCACGGTGATAATGGGCGCGTGCGCGGTCGAGCTCTATGAGGCGCTCCGTCGCGCCGGGTACCACACCGCGACCGCGGTCGGACTGCTCGGCACGGTCGCGATCGTCCCGATCGCGTACAGCCAGGGCGAACGCGCCTACCCGATGGTCATGGTGCTCGTCATCGTGTTCACGTTCCTCTGGTACCTGTTCGAGGTCGTGCACGCGCGTCCCACCATCAACATCGGGCTCACGCTGCTCGTGTTCGGGTGGATCGGGATCATGGGCGGCTTCGCGGGCTTGCTGCTCGCGCCCGACCCGGGCGGGCGCGGGTTGCTCCTCGGTGTCGTGGTGTGCGCCATCGGCTCCGACATGGCGGGCTACTTCGTCGGGCGCGCCATGGGGCGCACACCGTTGATGCCCAACGTCTCGCCCAACAAGACGATCGAAGGGCTCATCGGCGGGTTGGTCGCTTCGATCGTGCTCGGTGGGATCGTCGGGACCGCGCTTTCACCGTGGTCCGACAAGGGCATCGCGGCCGGCCTCGCGCTCGGGTTCCTCGTGGGGATCACGGCACCGATCGGTGACCTCGTCGAGTCGATGGTGAAGCGCGACCTCGGCCTCAAGGACATCGGTTCGTTCCTCCCCGGCCACGGCGGGTTCCTCGACCGCTTCGACGCCATCCTGTTCACGCTTCCCGTCGCGTACTACTTGGCGCTGCAGCTCTTCTCGTGACGCGACGGCGCGTCGCGGTGCTCGGCTCGACCGGGTCGGTGGGCACCCAGGCGCTCGACGTCGTGCGGAGCCACCGCGACCACTACGAGGTCGTGGCGCTCGCCGCCGGCCGCAACACCGAGCTCCTGGCCGCGCAAGCCGCCGAGTTCGGTGTCCCCGCCGACCGGGCCCGCTCCGGCGTCGACGACACCGAGGTGCTCGCTGAGCTCGCGGCGCTCGACGACGTCGACGTCGTCCTCAACGCGGTCGTCGGCTTCGCCGGGCTCCCGGCCACGATCGCCGCCCTGCGCGCCGGCAAGCGTCTGGCGCTCGCCAACAAGGAGAGCCTCATCGCCGGTGGTCCCGTCGTGCGGGCCGCGCGCGACGAGGGTGGCGGGGAGATCGTGCCCGTCGACTCCGAGCACTCTGCGCTCTACCAAGCGCTGCGCGGTGGAACGATCGACGAAGTCGCCGCGGTGATCCTCACCGCCAGCGGGGGACCGTTCCGCGGCCGCACCCGAGCCGACCTGGCGCTGGTCACGCTCGAGGATGCGCTGAAGCACCCCACCTGGGACATGGGCGCCAAGATCACGATCGACTCGTCGACGCTCATGAACAAGGGCCTCGAGGTGATCGAGGCCCACGAGCTGTTCGACATCGACTACGACCGAGTCCAGGTGGTGGTCCACCCGCAGTCGGTGGTTCACGGGATGGTCGAGTTCTGCGACGGCGCCGTGATCGCCCAGCTCTCGATGCCCGACATGCGTCTCCCCATCGGACTCGCGCTCGGCGCCCCCGACCGTCTCGACGAGCCGTTCGGCGCGATCGACTGGACCACGCTCGGGTCGCTGACCTTCGAGCCGCCCGACACCGAGTCGTTTCCCTGTCTCGCGCTCGCCTACCAGGCCGGACGCAGTGGTGGTGGGGCGCCGGCTGCGCTGTCGGCGGCCAACGAGATCGCGGTGGAGGCATTCCTCGACCGGCGGATCCCCTGGCTCGCCATCTCCGACGTCAACGGCGAGGTGCTCGAAGCGGCGTCGGCTGCAGGAGAAGCCGGGAACGTTCGTGACGTTGCCGACGTTCTTGAAGTCGACCGCGCGGCCCGGGTTCGGGCCCGTGCCATCATCGCCACCATGGAGCATCCCAATTGAAGGCGGCGAGGTGAAGGATCCGCTCGAGGAAGCATCGGCCGACGTCGACCGGCGCGGGGCCACCTACATCTTGCTCGCGTTCATCGTCGGTCTGGTCGTGCTCGCGATCTTCCAGCCGTCGAGCCGCGACGTCCTAGCGCTCATCGTGGGGATCATCGCGATGATCATGTTGCACGAGGCCGGGCACTTCATCGCCGCCCGGCGAGCCGGCATGAAGGCATCGGAGTTCTTCGTCGGGTTCGGGCCGCGGCTCTGGTCGTTCCGCCGGGGCGAGACCGAGTTCGGGGTGAAGGCGATCCCGGCCGGCGGCTACGTCCGCATCCTCGGGATGAGCAACCTGGAAGAGGTCGACCCGGCCGACGAGCCGCGCGCCTACCGCAACGGCAGCACGAAGAACCGCCTCGTCGTCGTGATGGCGGGGGTGACGGTCAACGCGATCCTCGCCTTCTTCCTCTTCTTCATCGTGATCGCCGGCCAGGGCCGCGTCGCCGAAGGTCCGAGCACCACCATCTCCCAGGTGACGAAGGATTCGGCCGCGGCGACGGCAGGACTGCGCGACGGCGACACGATCACGGCCGTCGACGGCCGTGTGATCAAGGACTGGGACCAGCTCGTGCGCGCGTTCGAGTCGCTCGGGGGCGCGACCGCGATCTTCACCGTGCAGCGCGGCCGCTCGGTGGTCGAGCTCGAGGCGACGCCGCAGACCCGCAAGGGCAAAGGGTTCCTCGGGATCTCGCCCACGACGGCGTTCCGCGACGTCGGTGTGCTCGCGGCGGTGCCAGAGACCTTCCGGGCAATGGGCGACATCACCGTCGGCACGGCCGAAGGGCTCGGTCGACTGTTCTCGCCGTCGGGTGTCGCCGAGTACTCGAAGAACTTCACCGGGAACGCGCCAAAGGCCGGAACGCCCGCCGCCGACGCGCGCCCTCGCTCCCTCGTGGGCATCATCGACCAGGGCAGCAGCATCATCGACGGCAACATCTGGGCGCTGCTGTGGCTGCTCGGCGGGATCAGCCTGATCCTGGCGCTGTTCAATACGATCCCGCTCCTGCCGTTCGACGGCGGGCACGCCGCAGTCGTGGTCTACGAGTGGGTCGCGTCGAAGGTCATGCGGCGCAACGTGCGGGTCGACTACCGGAAGCTCATGCCGGTGGTCGCCGTCGTGCTGATCGTGTTCCTCACCCTCGGGTTGAGCGCGATGTTCCTCGACATCCGTGAAGCCGTCGGGAACTGACACCACCGACGTCGTGCTGATCAAGCGACGCTTCCTCGACGGGATCGTCGACGGATCGGTCGACCTCCAGTTCCGCCGGTGGCGCCGCCCGATGGTGAAGGTCGGTGGGACGATGCGCACCGCAGTGGGTGTGCTCGAGGTCGTCACCGTCGACGTGGTGATGGCCAGTCGGATCACGATGGGCGAAGCGCGTCGGGCCGGCCACGACTCGGTTGCCGACCTGGTCGCGCAGGATCGAAAGCCTGAGGGCGATCTCTACCGCGTCCGCCTGCGTTACGTCGGCGATGACCCGCGCGTGGCGCTGCGCGAGGATACCGACCTCGACGCGGACACGCTTGCGGACATCGAAGCCCGGCTCGGGCGTCTCGATCGCGCGAGTCCGCGGGGTGCGTGGACCCTGCAAGTGCTCCAGCTCGTCCATGACCAGCCCGCGACCCTCGCCGCGACGATGGCCGAGTCGATCGGTCGCGACCGCAGCTCGTTCAAGCTCGATGTCCGCAAGCTGAAGAACCTCGGCCTCACCGAAAGCCTCCAGACCGGCTACCGGATCTCGCCACGCGGCGAGGCGGTGCTGCGTCATCTTCTCGGCTGAGGCGCGACGGCCTTCCACGACGACGGAAGAACTGCTGGACTACGCACGTGGGAGCACGCGAGCTGGCCAAGGTCCGAAGGATCGCTCTCGCGCTTCCCGAGGTGAACGAGCGACGGAGCCACGGTGAGCCGTGCTTCTTCGTGCGCGACAAGCGCCCGTTGGCCTACTTCCACGACAATCGCGCCGGAGATGGTCGGGTCTCGCTGTGGTGCCCCGCGCCGCCCGGGGTCGCCGTCGAGCTGGCCGCGACGGAGCCGAACCGGTTCTTCGAGCCGGCGGCATCCGCGAGTGGGGTCTTCTCCACCTGGCTCGGCGTGTACCTCGACACCGCAGGTCAGGACCGCGCGGATTGGGGCGAGATCGCGAGGATCCTCGAAGACGCCTACCGGATCATCGCCCCGAAGCGGCTGGTGGCTGACCTCGACGCCCGCTGAGGGGCCTTCTGCGCGGCCGCTCCGGCTAGGCGTGCGGCCGGAGCAATCGCGGCTGGTCGAAGTCGGAGTTGTCGATGATCACCTCCACGAACGACAGCGGGTCCACCTCCTCGAGGTAGTGGATCTCCGACGCGAGGTAGCGATCCCTGTGCAGTCGTTCGGCGTCGTCGGCGCTTTCTTCCATCACCGCGTCACGGTCGGTGCCGCGTCGGACCGAGAGCTCTGGATCGATCTCGACCCAGATCCGCAGATCCCAGCACGGTTCGAGCGAGGGGTGACACGCGAAGACGCCGTCGACGACGAGCACCCCGTCCAATGGGAGCATCGTCGTGACCGCGGAGTGGTCGATCTGGGTGAGCGGGTCGATGCTGCACAGCGCCGACCGGCCGTCGGCGTCGGGCGCAGCTGGATCGAGGAGCAGGCGGCGGATCGTGTCCCGGTCGAAGGCGTTGCGGTAGTAGCCCTCGCCCGATGTGCGGTCGTAGTCGGACGCCTCGCGCCACGGCCGTTTGAAGTCGTCGAGCGACGCCCGCGCAACCGGTCGCCCGCGGGCCGCGAGGTCACGGGCCAGTTCATGGCCGAGGCTCGTCTTGCCGGCCGCGGTG
>JANOWV010000338.1:0-1626 GCA_031418075.1 Actinomycetes bacterium | reverse complement strand
CTATATTTTTGACGTGACTGATTTTCGGGTGATTCCCTCGATTGAGACTCTACGCCAACGCGAGCGAGTGCAAACGCTGGAAGCAACGTTTGGGGCGACGGCAACGACTAACGCGCTTCGCGCAGGCGCGGAGCTATTGCGCGGAGCGTTGGCGTTAGGGGGTGGGCCAACAGATACGGAATCAGCAGCGCTCGATATCGAGCGTGAGGCCGCGGATGTCCTAAGGCGCAGTGCCAGAGGGTCGCTGCGCCCAGTCATCAACGCGACGGGCGTGATTATCCATACCAACCTCGGGCGGGCGCCGATCGCCGCCGTGGCGCTCGAGCGGCTGGCGCAAGTGGCCAGCGGTTATTCGAATCTCGAATACGACCTCGGCGATGGCGCGCGCGGGTCGCGCAGCGTGCACGCCGAATCGCTCATCACCACCCTCACCGGCGCCGAGGCCGCCCTCGTCGTCAACAACAATGCCGCGGCGATCCTGTTGATCCTGACGGCGCTCGCCGATGGCCGCGAGGTGTTGATCTCGCGTGGCGAGCTGGTCGAAATCGGCGGCGGCTTTCGCGTGCCCGACGTGATGCGCCAATCGGGCGCGGTGTTGCGGGAGATCGGCACCACCAACCGCACACGCGTCAGCGATTACACCTCGGCGGTGTCGCCAGGCACGGCGATGTTCCTGCGGGTTCACCCTTCCAACTTCCGCATCGAGGGCTTTACCGAACGGCCATCGCTCGCGGATCTCGTGGCCGGTGCCAAGGCGATGCATGTGCCGGTCGTCGAAGACCTCGGCAGCGGCTGTTTCGTCGACGGCCTCGCCGGCGAGCCGACCGTGCAGGCGTCGATCGACGCCGGTGTCGATGTGGTGTGCTTCAGCGGCGACAAGATGCTGGGCGGGCCGCAGGCGGGGATTATTGCCGGCCGCAAAGCGCTGCTCGATCGGCTGCGCGCGCATCCGCTGATGCGAGCGGTGCGCACCGACAAGCTCACCTACGCGGTGCTCGAGGCGACGCTGGCGGAGTACCTCGCCGGCCGCGCCGCTACCACCGTGCCGGTGCAGCGGATGCTGCACGCGGCGGCCGAGGAAATCGAAGAACGCGCGCGCGTGCTTGGCGATCGCCTCGCTGCCGGCGGGTGGACGGTTGCACTGGTCAGCGGCTCATCCGCTGTCGGCGGCGGCAGCGCGCCAGGGCTTGGGTTGCCGACGGTGTTGCTCGCGATCGAGCGCGATGGACAATCCGCCACGGCGACCGAAGCGTGGCTGCGCACGCTCGATCCGCCGGTGATCGCGCGCATCGAAAATGACCGGGTTGTCTTGGATTTGAGAACGGTGTTACCGGAACAAGACGACGTGCTCGCAACAGAACTCTGTCCACGTTAACCACAAAGCACAGAGAGGACACGCCGTGGTTAACGTTGATGCCTAGAAGATGGTGCTGATGGAGGCCTGAGCGAAGGCGATCAGTCGCGCCGGAAGCACGCCAAGGTAGAGCACGCCGATCAGCGACAGCACCAAACCGATCATCGCCAGCCGGCTGATCTGCGCCGGCACCGGCCGCGCGTCGCGCTCGGTCATGTACATCATCACGACGATCCGCAGGTAGAAATAGACCGACACCACGCTCGACAGCA
>JANOWV010000337.1:0-1845 GCA_031418075.1 Actinomycetes bacterium | reverse complement strand
TCGACCTCGCCGACGCGGAGACACCTCGATTCGTCGGACGGGGAGTCGTCGCCCTCGCGACGGATCCCGCGGTGCTCGCGCAGACGGGTCGCGCCATCCCCACCGAGGCGCTCGCCGCGACCTATGGGTTCACCGACGTCGACGGCTCACTTCCCGGCGTCGGTCTCCGCCCCTGAATCCCCCACCCGGGAGTCGAGCAAGCCGCGCGGCGCGGCGGCGATCCATTCGGCGAGGATCTCGTCGCGGTGGGCGCCGAGCTCCGGGGCAGGCCCGGGTTCGACGATCGCACCGCGGGCGCGGACCTGCGGATCGGCGACGACGTCGCGCGCGTCGTTGACCGGCGAGATCGGCACACGCGCATCGACGAACGCACGGACGACGTCGTCACGAGGCCGCGCCGCGATCCATTCGGCCACGAGCAGGTCGAGCGCGTCGCCGGACGTCCGACGCGCGGCCGCGGTGCCGAAGCGGTCACGACCTTCTTCGTCGTCACGCTCCAGCAGCAACAGCACCCGCGCCACCTGGGCATCGGTGGTACCCGACACCGCGACGTACCCACCGTCGGCGGTGCCGTAGACGTTGCGCGGAACCCCACCCGGGACCCGGCTCCCGCTGCGCTTCGGAGGATCGCCCTGCCCGTCCCAACCCGTGATCGTGCCGCCCATCACCTGCAACATCGGTTCGATCATGCTCACATCGACGAGTCGCCCACTCGGCGCCGGACCCGCCGTTCCCAAACCGCTGGCTGCCGGACCGCCGGCTGCCGGACCGCCGGCTACTGGATCGCCCCGGTAGGCATCGCGTCCCCAACACGCCGCCAGCACGCCGATCACTCCCCAGAACGCCGTAACGGTGTCGCCCACTGCAACCGACGAGAGCATCGGCGGCCCGTCGGCCTCGCCGGTCATGTGCGTGAGCCCCGAGAACGCCTCGGCCAACGTCCCGGCACCGGGACGATCGGCGTACGGCCCGCTCAGCCCGTAACAGCTGACACTCACGACCACGAGTCGAGGATTGGCGGCCGCGAGGTCGGCGTAGCCGCAACGCCACCGCTCGCGCACCGCTGGGGTGAGGTTCTCGACCAGCACGTCCGCCGCTTGCACGAGATCGGTGAACACGGCCCGGTCCGGCTCGGACCCCGCGTGGGTCGCGTCGAGATCGAGGACCATCGAGCGCTTGTTCCGAGCGACGAGTTCCCACGCGACGGCCCGTCCGTCGCGCTGTTGTCCCATGGTGCGCATCGGATCGCCGAACGGCGTCTCGACCTTGACCACGTCGGCGCCGAGATCGCCGAGCAGCGCGCCGATCTGCGGCGCCGAATAGAGGGTGGCGACCTCGAGGACGCGCAGCCCCGCGAGGGGACCGGTCCGGCGGTCGCTCGATCCGGACCCGAACACCGCGAAGGTCAGTCCTTCAGCTCGATGAGGATCTCGCGGTAGGGCTTCGTCCCCGTGTTGCGGGCAGTCTCGATCCCACCCTTCTCGGTGTAGAAGACGTTGCCGGGCGCGACATCGCCTTCGACCAGGCCCGGTGGGAACGTCCCGTGGGTGTCGGGCTCGAAGTCGCCAGTGATCTTGTCGCCGTCGATCTGGACGAGCAGGTAGTCGTGCTGGTGCTCGTGGACATCGGAGGACTCCCCGGGCTCCAGGTGCAGCTCCCACACCCGGACGCGGTCGTTCTCGAACAGCACCTTCGTCCCTACGTCGCCGAGCGTCCGTTCCGCCATCGTCGAGCTCCTCGTCTCCTGGAAATGGATGGGGCCGGTCGGCCCCGGTCTGCGCCCCCGGCTCAGGCTTTGAAGCCCGCCAGGACCTGCTTCCAACGCTCCGGTTCGCTCTCGTAGGG
>JANOWV010000336.1:0-3089 GCA_031418075.1 Actinomycetes bacterium | reverse complement strand
CGCGAGGCGTTGGCGGTGTGGCTCGATTGTGAGCCCGAGGACCTGCAGGTCCGCGACGAGTTCCCGCCCAATGTGCGTGAGGTGGCGAGTCGGGCAGTCCGGGCGCGCGATGCGGCGCAGCGGGCCGGCGAGAAGGCCCAGGCCGAGGTCGCAGAGGCGGCCCGGGCGTTGACCGACCTCGGGATCAGTCGACGCGACGCCGGCGAGCTGCTCGGTCTCTCGCACCAGCGCGTGCAGCAATTGGTCGACGCCGGCTGACCGCAGCCACTTCTACCGATCCGCGCTATTGAACGCGAGCGGCGGTCTGCGCGTTCTGTGTGCGTTGAGCGGCGCGGTTGGGCGGGCCGGTCATGCCGGGCGCCGCGTGGCAGCGAGCGCTTCGGCCAAGGTGAACCGACCGGCGTAGAGCGCCTGGCCGACGATCATCTGAACAGCCTCAGTGTCATTCCACCCGCAGGCCGGTCAGGGCACGGGCGATCACCAGACGTTGGATCTCGGAAGTGCCTTCGAAGATGGTGTAGATCTTCGAGTCGCGGTGCCAGCGCTCGACCGGGTGCTCGCGGATGTAGCCGTAGCCGCCCATGATCTGGATGGCCTCCTCGGTCGCCCGCACCGCGACCTCGCCGGCCTTCAGCTTGCTCATCGAGCCTTCGCCGTTCTCGAACGTCTTCTTGGTCGCGGCCATCCAGCAGGCACGCCACACGAGGAGGCGCGCGGCGTCGATCTCCATCTTCATGTCGGCGAGCTTGAACGCGATGCCCTGGTTCTCGATGATCGGTCGCCCGAACGCCTGTCGCTCCTTGGCGTAGTCGAGCGCGTACTCATAGGCGGCCCGGGCGATGCCGAGCGCCTGCGCGCCGACCAACGGTCGCGTCGCCTCGAACGTGCTCATGGCCGCCTGCGTGCGCGTCTTCTGGCCTTCCTTGGCCCGGGCGAGGCGCAGGTCGAGCTTGTCCTTACCGCCGAGCAGGTTCGCGCCCGGGATCCGGCAGTCGTCGAGGATGACCTCAGCCGTGTGGCTGGCGCGGATGCCGTGCTTCTTGTACTTCTGGCCTTGGCTGATGCCGGGCGTGTCCGGTCCGATGACGAACCCGGCGTGGCCCCGACCCTTCAGCTCGGGATCGACGGCCGCGACGACGACGTGCACATCGGCGATGCCGCCGTTCGTGATCCACGCCTTCGTGCCGTTGAGCACCCACTCGTCGGACTTCTCGTCGTAGACGGCGTTCGTACGGAGATTGCTGACGTCGCTCCCGGCGTCGGGCTCGCTCACGCAGAAGGCTCCGAGCTGGATCTTCTCCGGAGTACCGAAGCACTGCGGGAGCCACTCGCCCATCTGCGCCGGGGTCCCGCTCGCCATGATCCCGCTCACCGCAAGGGTGCTCCCCATGAGCGAGAGCGTGATGCCCGCGTCACCCCACGCGAGCTCTTCGCTCGCGATCGCGAACATGAGCCCGGTCGGATCCTGGGTCGTGCTCGCGAAGAAGTCGAGGGTGTACAGGCCGATCTTCGCCGCTTCCTCGATGATCGGGTACGGCGTCTCCTCGCGCTCGTCCCACTCACTCGCGGCGGGACGGATCACGTTCTCGGAGAACTCGTGGACCCACTTCTGGATCTGGAGCTGATCCTCGTTGAGGTCGAGCGAGAAGTCGGCCACCGGTGCCTCCAGGAGCCAGGCCCCGCCTGGCGTCGTCGTTCTCGGGGTGCGGGTGCCCTCCCGAGCAGGTGCCCGTATGTTACCAAGTGGTAACCAGCGGTGCGCACTCTGGGTCATCCTTTGGGCATCCGCGAGGTTTTGCCCTAGATTTCCTGGCATGCATGAGTTCCGGATCGGTCAGACCGCCGAACTGCTGGGCGTGAGCACCGACACCGTCCGCCGGTGGGCCGATGCGGGCGACCTCCCGTTCCGACGCACCGAGGGAGGCCAGCGGCTCGTCGCGGGCGCCGCGCTTGCCGCGTTCGTCGTGGAGCACGCACCGACGCCAGAGCTCGGTTCGATCACGGCCCAGAGCGCGCGCAACCGATTTGTCGGCCTCGTCACCCGCGTCGTGCGCGACACCGTCATGGCCCAGGTGGAGATCCAGGCCGGCCCGCATCGAGTGGTCTCGCTGATGTCACGTGAGGCCGCCGACGAGCTGGCGCTCGAGCCGGGCGTGCTCGCCGTCGCGGTGGTCAAGGCGACCAACGTCATCGTGGACGTCCCCGGGTGATGGGACGCCGAGCGCCGCGCACGATCGTCGGCGCGTTGGTCCGGGCCGTGGCCGCCGGGCTGGTCGTCGCGAGCATCGTCGGCGTCAAGGCGCCGCCTGCGTCTGCGCGACGTACCGGCCTGTCCGGTGAGCTCGTCGTGCTCGCCGCCTCGTCGCTCACCGAAGCCTTCACTGTGATCGGACAGGACTTCGAACGACGCAATCCGGGGACGACGATCACCTTCAGCTTCGGTGCATCGTCCACGCTCGCATCCCAGGTCGAGGCCGGCGCCCCGGCCGGCGTGCTCGCCACGGCTGACCCGGCCGACGTGGAACGGGTCGCCGACTCCCTGCGCGGCGACGCCGCGATCTTCGCCAGGAACCGTCTGGCGATCGCCGTGGAGCCGGGCAACCCGCGGTCCATCCGGAACCTCGCCGACACGACCGCGTCCGGGGTCCGCCTCGTGCTCTGCGCGGCCGAGGTCCCGTGCGGAGCCCTGGCCCGGCAGGCCTACCGACGAGCCGACGTGACCCTCCCAGAAACGGCATCGGCCGAGAACGTCAAGGCCGCGCTCACGACCGTGGTCCTCGGCGAGGCCGACGCGGCGATCGTGTACTCGACCGACGTGCGCGCGGCAGACAAGACCGTCGATGGAGTGCGTATCCCCCGCCGCGACAACGTCATCGCCCGGTACCCGATCGCGGCACTGAAGACTGACAGGAACGCGAGGCTCGCCCGTGCGTTCGTCGAGTATGTCCGGTCGATCCGTGGGCAGCGCGTGCTCGCGCGCTTCGGTTTCCTCGCACCGTGACCGTCGTCTCCGGTCGCACACACCGGCGCGAGGTCTCCGGCGGGCGTCCGCCAGGCATCGCGCTCGTTGCGGGCGCGATTGCGGTGGT
>JANOWV010000335.1:0-5918 GCA_031418075.1 Actinomycetes bacterium | reverse complement strand
GCTCGATGAGCTCGGCGCGGGTCTGCACCCGCAGCTTCGCGTCGAGGTTCGACAGTGGCTCGTCCATCAGGAACGCCTGCGGCTTGCGCACGATCGCGCGGGCAAGCGCAACCCGTTGCCGTTGTCCGCCCGAGAGCTCCGAAGGCTTGCGGTCCAGGAGCTCGCCGAGCCCTAGCGCCCGCGCGGCCTCGTCGACCTGCGCCGCACGTTCCTCCTTCGCGACCCCGCGGGTCTTCAGCGGGAACTCGATGTTCTTTGCGACCGTCATGTGGGGGTAGAGCGCGTAGCTCTGGAAGACCATCGCGATGTCGCGGTCTTTGGGTTCGACATCGGTGACGTCGTGCTCCCCGAGGCTGATGGTGCCGCCCGTCGGCTGCTCCAGTCCGGCGATCATCCGCAGCACCGTGCTCTTGCCGCACCCCGAGGGGCCGAGAAGGACCAAGAACTCGTGGTCGGCGATGTCGAGCGTGAAGTCGTCGACTGCAACCACGTCGCCGAACCGCTTTTCCACGCCCGAGAGTGACACTCCGCTCATGCGACCCCGTCTCCGTGCCGGTCCATCGAGTCGCAGGCTAGGTCGTCAGCGATCCCGGAGAAACCACTGCTGCGGATCCCATCCCCGAAGGGTCGCGACCTCCTCGGCCGTCGGCGGCGCGAGCTCACGGAGCTCGTCGGCGACGCGTAGGTCCCAGCCGCACATCGCCCGCGCCGCGGCGACGCGCTCCTCGACCGACTCGGGCCCGGCGGGGATCGCCGTGAGCATCAACTCGTCCGATTCGTCCTTCTCGAGGATGCCGTGGTCGGTGACGAGTGCGCGCACGGCGTGCCCCGGTGACGTGATGTACCCGCACACCTCGGGGGTGCGCTGCGGGGCGAGCAGCGCCACCACGATCGCCTCGGTGCAGACGGACGCGACGTCGTTGCCGCCGCCCGAGCCGACGAGGAAGGGCCCGCCGGGGATCTCCGTCGAGTTGATGTTCCCGGCTCGGTCGATCTGCGCTCCGCCGAGACAGGCGATGGTCCGGGAGCCGGTTCCGCCGACCAGGCCGCCGAGGACGGTGGACGCGTCATTCAGCATCGTGGAGCGCCAGAAATTCCGGTGGTTGAGCACGAATGGGTCGGCCGGGGTCGGCTCGTAGCCGAACAACCCGATCTCGGCGGTGAGCTGCACACTGCTCCCCTGGGCCCGGGCCTGGGCGACGGCCAACCAGGCAGCCAGGTTCGCGACACCGGCACCCGCGAGCACGGCCGTGGCGTCGATCGCGAGCACGCGCTCGGCGAGAAGGCGCGCGCCCCAGACCGCGGCGCATTCCCAGCTGTTCGGTGCGGCGTCGAGGTCGGGGACGTAGGCCGCTTCGTCGTCGCGCCACGAGTCGGGTGCCGCCTTCGCTCGCATGGCAGCGATACGCGGCGCGCCCAGCCGGTCGAGATAGGTCTCCTGGTCCGGGACCTCCAACACCCAGTGGCGGATCCACTCGTCGTATTCGTCACTGCGGGTCGCAGCGCGAGCCTCGACCCAGAACTCGTAGTCCTCGCCATACCCGTCGACGGGCAGGTCGCCGACGAAGAGCCCACCGGGGTGTGCACCCATCGGCGCCTCGCACACGGCAAGAACCCGGTGGGCCGGGATGCGCACGAGATGCGACCAGTCGCGCAGGTCGTCGACGATCCGTTCGACGGTGACGATCGAGCCGCGTCGGGCGGCGAGCGCGCCCCACACCCCTTCGAGCAGTGGTGGATGGACAGCGACGTTGCCCGCCCGGTCAGCGACCGGTGCGTGCAGGAGGGCGACGTCCGGAACGAGTGGTGCGAGCAGGCCTACCTCACCGAACGGCGTGTCGACCCGTTTGAACCCGTCGTTGGCCTCCATCGACGATCCCGCGATCGATCGGGTCGTGATCGCGGGGAGACCACGCGCGGCGGCCTCGAGGCGTTGCGCGAACGCGAGGAACGACCAGTGCTCCACTTCGACGTCGCCGCTGGCGTAGGCGCGGGCGAAGTGCGGGTTGGGCGTGAAGTTTGGGAACGTGTCGCCCGAGTACCCGGTGACGACCCGACGGACGAGGCCACCGTGGAAGAAGAGCGCGCCGAGACTCGAGAGCGACAACATGACGAGCTCGAACCCGGGGTCCCGACCCCACCACTGACGGACGACCTCACGCGCCGCGGCACTCCAGCGGGTGTGGCCGACCACGAGGTGCAGGGAGTCGCCGGCGAGCACATGACGTTCGACGGCTTCGCCGAGTGACGAGCCGACCTCGACCACGGTCAGGCAGGCGAGAGCACAAGATCGGAGAGGCGCTGGCGGTTCCACCCCTGGTACCCGAGCATCACGTCGTTCTGCTTCGCGCGCTTGTAGTAGAAGTGCGCGTCGCACTCCCAGGTGAAGCCGACCCCGCCGTGCACCTGGATGTCCTCGGCCGACACGAACACGGCTGCCTCACCGACGAAGCTCTTCGCCATCGCGGCGGCGTGCTCACGGGCGGGATCGTCGACGTCGGACGTCCACGCCGCGTAGTGCGTCCCCACCCTGGCCAGCTCGACCCGATGCAGCATGTCGACGAGCTTGTGACGGATGGCCTGGAAGGTCGCGATCGGGCGGTCGAACTGCACCCGGACCTTCGCGTACTCGACCGCGAGTGCCAACGCCGCGTCCGAAGCCCCGACCAGCTCGGCCGCGAGCATCACGGACGCGTCGTCGACGATCCGCCGCCAGTCGGAAGTGTGGTCGCCCGGGCGCCCGATCGGCTCGGCCGGCGTGTCCTCGAGCATGAGCCGACCCGCCTTGCGAGTGGGATCCAGGGTGGGGACCGCGGGACAGTCGGGCGATCGCACCAAGAACGACCCGAGACCCTCTTCGGTCCGCGCGACCACGATCACCCAGTCTGCGGTGTGGCCGTCGAGGACGAGTGGCTTCGCTCCGTTGAGAATCCATGTTGCGCCCTTGCGGCGCGCCCTCGTGCGAATGCGATCGACGGGATCGCCGTGGCCCTGTTCCTCGAGCGCGACCGTGCCGCGCTGTGCACCGGAGGCGAGCGGGGCGAGGAGCTCGTGCGCACCGATCCGGATCGCGGCGAGCGTCGCGAGCACCGCCGATGAGAAGAACGGACCGGGGTACGGGAGGCGACCCATCTCCTCCATCACGACCACCATGTCGACGAGGCCGAGCCCGAGACCATCGTGGTCCTCCGGGACGAGCAGCCCCGGCCAACCTGCGTCGGAGATCGTGCGCCACTGCTCGGGCGTGACGCCGAGCTCATCGTCGGCCATTGCCCGGACGTACGAGCCGGGGGCCTCGGCCGCGAGCAACGCGCGGACCGCGCCCCTGAGCGCTTCCTGGTCGTCGGAGAAGGTGAAGTCCATCGTGGGGCGGATGCTCCTCTTCAGGGTTCTTGGGGTCCGGGTTCGTGCGGCGGGTGCGCACCGAGCAGGGCCCCGCGAAACCTGACACGCACGTTAGTCAAGGGTCCGTTCGGCTCGCTATCGTGCGGTCTGGCGCCCATCGGGCGTCCCGGCCCCGACCCCAACTCCAACCCCAACTCCAACCCGAGGATCGTCGCCCGACCATGACCCCACCGACCGCCGTCGTGCGTCGTCCGACCCCTAGTCTGGGCCGAGTGGCGGTCCCTCCCCGCGCGCGGCCTCCGGTTGCCCGTCCCGCATCCGGGCGGCCGCCACCGCTGCGCGCCAACCCTCGAACTCGAGCTCGCACCGACGTCCGCCGCCATCCCCGCGGGCCGGCCCCATCCATCGCCCCGCGACAGCTCCTCGTCGTCGCGCTCGTCATCGCGACGCTCGGCATCGGCGCGTGGTGGACCCTGCTCCGCGGGGAGACGCCCGTCGTCGGGAACTTCGTTCGGTACGAGCAGCAGTTCGCCGAGGCGGCTCGAGCAGTGCCCGGATCGGCAGATGTCGTCACCGATGTCACAAGCCTTCGCCAATGGAACAAGACGGTGCAGGCGTCAATCGCTCAGATGGACCTGGCGTATGCACAGATCACGCGTATCCAGAGCACATCGACCGACGACGCCGCCACACGGATCTCGGGCGCCGCGCTCGCGACAGCGGCGCAGGTCACCGAGCTCATCGGCGAGTACCGCGACCAGGTCAACAACGGCGCGCTGACCACCGCCGCAAGCGCCGCTCGGGCGATCGAGAACCTGCTCACCGAGCTCGACAAGGACGCCCGCGCCTGGAAGAAGCTGTAGGGAGCCGAGATGGATTTCGCCCATACCCCTGAAGACGAGGCCTTCCGCGACGAGTTGCGGGCATGGCTCGATGTCGAGCTGCCCAAGTTCCTGTCGGACTGGGGCGGCGACGAGGACCCCGGCGGCGGGCGCCAGGCCGGCATCGCGCGGACCCAGGAACGCCGCCGCGACTGGCAACGACGCCTCGACGTGGGTGGGTGGGCGGCCATCAACTGGCCGAAGAGCTGGCACGGGCGTGAGGCCACGCCGGTGCAGAACGTCATCTACTCCGAGGAGATGGCGCGGGTCCGGGCCCCTGGGATCTACAACGCGAACGGGATCTGGCAGATCGGCCCGATGATCATCGCCTGGGGCACCGAAGAGCAGCAGCAGCAGTGGCTCCCCGCAATCCTGTCGGCCGACGAACACTGGTGCCAGGGCTTCAGCGAGCCCCAGGCCGGCTCCGACCTCGCCAACCTGCGCACCACGGCGGTGATCGACGGCGACGAGTACGTCGTGAACGGTCAGAAGATCTGGATCTCCACCGCCCACCTCGCCAAGTGGGGCCTGTTCCTCCTCCGCACCGACCCCGGGGCCATCGAGCGCGGCGCGAAGCACGAGGGCATCACCGCGTTCATCATCGACATGGAGACGCCCGGGATCGAGTGCCGACCGATCCGCGACATCGTTGGCGACGAGATGTTCAACGAGGTGTGGTTCACCGATGCCCGGATCCCGGTCGCTCATCGTCTCGGTGACGAGGGTGCGGGCTGGCAGGTCGCGATGGGGACGCTCGGCCGCGAACGGGTCGGGACCGCCGGCCTCGCCATCACGATGGCCGCCGACCTCCGGGCGATGATCTCGACGGCTCGGTCCACGAACCCCGATGCACTCGAGGACCCGGCGATCCGCGAGCGGATCGCGCGCGCCTACACGGACATCGAGTTCACGAAGCTGCTCAACTACCGAGCGCTCACGAAGATCATCAAGGGCCAGAAGAACTGGCCAGAGGTTCCCCTCGCCAAGCTGCAGTGGAGCCATCTCGCGCAGACGCTCGCCGAGCTCGCGGTGGACCTGCTCGGACCGTCGGGGCTGCTCGCCCGAGGCGGGCCCGATGCGGTGGACGGCGGCAGCTGGACCCGGCTGTACAGCTTCCAGCGGTACACCTCGATCGGCGCCGGAGCAACCGAGGTGCAGAAGAACATCATCGCCGACCGCGCCCTCCTCCCCCGCAAGTAGCACGGGCGCTCTCATGCGTGCCGGGATCGTCACGCCGGTGCTCACGGCATTGCCACGGGCCCACGCCCGCTGGGAGCTCGACGCCGGGATCGCCGAGGTCGAGCGCGTCGTCATCGAGGCCGAGCGGCTCGGCTACCACCACGTGACGTGCAGCGAGCACGTGGCCATCCCACACGACGTGGCCGCCACTCGCGGCGCGACCTACTGGGATCCGTTGGCCACCTTCTCCTACCTCGCCGCACGCACGACGACGATCCGGCTGGCGACCTTCGTGCTCGTGGTGGGGTACCACCACCCCCTCGAGATCGTGAAGCGCTACGGGACCCTCGACCGAATTTCCGACGGCCGTCTCGTGCTCGGCCTCGGCGTGGGCTCGCTCGAGTCGGAGTTCGAGCTCCTCAGGGCCCCGTTCGATGACCGCGGCAGCCGGGCCGACGACGCGATCCGCGCCCTGCGCGCGTGCTGGGGTCGCGAAAACGTCGAGTACCACGG
>JANOWV010000334.1:0-5482 GCA_031418075.1 Actinomycetes bacterium | reverse complement strand
CTGCGCGGCGGGGAGGTTCACCCACAGCTGGATCCCGTGCGAGTACCCGCCTGCCTCGAACACGCGCATGCTCGGCAGCTCGTCGTGGAGCAGCCCGCTCCCGGCGGTCATCCACTGGGTGTCGCCCTCACCGATCGTGCCACCTCCGCCGGCGGTGTCGGTGTGCTCGATCTCGCCGTCGAGGACGTAGGTGACGGTCTCGAACCCGCGGTGCGGGTGCCACGGTGCACCCTTCGCCGACCCGGGACCCCAGGTGACCGGACCCATCTGGTCGAGCAGGAGGAACGGGTCGATGTCGGCGAAGCCGAGGCCCGCGAACCCTCGCCACACCGGGAACCCGGCGCCTTCGGTCGCCCGGATCGCCCGGGTGACGCTCGTGACCGACCGCTCCGCGCCGCTGGCCGGGCCGACGGAGGTCAGCGTGCTCGGGTCGTCAACGGTGATCGCGGGCATCGGGGGCTTCCTCGGTGGTGGTCGTTCGACGGTTGGTGCTCAGGGAGTCAACCGCCGCCGCCGGCAGACCATTCCGCGGGGCCGACCGCTCAGGACGGGATGATCCGCCAGATGGCGCCGCTCGGAGCGAGGTCGTCGGTCGCCACGTAGAGAAACCCGTCGGGTCCCTGGACCGCGCTGCGCAGTCGCACGCCTCGGGCCGAGCCCGGCATCTGGAACTGTCCCGACGCGGTGCCGTCGGGGTTCATGAGCAGCACCCGCAGCTCGGAGTCCTTCAGCACCGCGAGCACGATCGCTCCGTTCCACGATCCCCATTGGGTTCCCGAGAGGAACGTGAGTCCCGAGGGCGCGATCGTGCGGACGTCGCCGGACCGGAAGACCGGCACGAGCGCACCGGGGAACTTCACGAAGTCGGTCATGGGCTTCGACTGGTCGTAGTCGGTGCCGTTGGTGGGATCCCATCCGGCGTTGCCGCCGTCGACGAGCCGGTTCACCTCGTCGTTGATGTTCGGGCCGTGCTCGGCCGAGTAGGGGATGTTGGACACGGGCTGGAACGCGATGCCCTGCACGTTCCGGTGGCCCTTGGTGAACCAGCGCGCGCCCGACACATTGCCGTAGGCCGTCCCGTTGGTCTGGATCCGGAGCACCTTCCCGGCGAGGCTCGCATCGCTCTGCGGACCGGGGCCGACCGCGGCGTCTCCCGTGGTGACGAACAGTGCAGCAGGCGTTGCGCCCGGTTGGAACCGCACCCGGCATCCATTGTGGTACCCCAGGTGTGGGATCCCGGTCACGATCGCGACCGGATTCGACACCGCGAGGGGATCGCCGCTCCCATCGAGCCCGACGTCGAGGCGAACGACGCGGTTGTCGACGGTGGTCGAGGTGCACACGTAGAGGTGGAGATCGGTCGGATAGTTGGGGTCGAAGGCGAGACCCATCAAGCCGCCCTCGCCCGTGTTGTCGAACGCCGGGCTCGGGCTCACCATCAGCGCGCCGATCGAGCCGAGGTCGCGCCACGTCGAGCCAATGCGCGCGCGGATCGTGCCGGTGTCGTTCTCGGTGACGACGAGCCGTTGGTTCCCGGCCGGCTCGAACGCGAGGTCCCAGGGCTTCGCGAGCCCGGTCGCGAACGAGGTGTCCACGCTCAGGTTCGGTGACCCCGGGGGGACGGCGACCGACGGCGGGTAGAACACCGGCGGGGGAGGTGGCGGCGGCGGGAGCGGCACGCAGGCGGCCGCGAGTGCCGCAACCGAGAGTGCGACCGGGAGCAAGCCCCGGCGGGCGAGGCGGTGCCGCGTGAGACGCATCTCCCGACGGTACCGGCGCGAGGTGCTCGATCCCGCGCGTCAGACCCGCCGGCGCCCGGCTTCCCAGTCCTCGAGTGCAGGCTCTTCGTCGGCGTGGCCGAGTGTCTTGAGCCGCGGGAGCTCCCGGAGGCTCCGCTTCATCTCGGCGAACCCGGGGAAGGTCGCCAGCTCGATCACCGCGTCCCAGAGGCGGACTGCATCCTCGTCGGACGGGATCTGGCTGATCACCGGGCCGAAGAACGAAGGCCCTTCGGGCGGGTGGAACGAGATGATCGGCGTCCCGACGTCGCGTCCGGTGCGCGAGAGTGCGCGTTCGGACTCCTCGAGGATCTCGCCGTCCCACGAGTCGTCATCGGCCGCGGCTCCGAACGCGGGCGGTAGGTCGATCGATGCCAGCACCGCTTCGATGTGCGTGGCTTCGCCGACGTCGGCACGCAGGCCGCCAGGTCCCCCCGGTTCCTGGTCCCAGACGCTCGCACCGAACGCCGCGTAGAGCGGGCCCATCTGGTCGCGTCCGGCGTCGGCTCGCACTGCGGCCGCGACGCGCAGCATGCGCAAGCCGGCCCCGTGCAGCCGCGGGTACTCGGGGGGGAAGTGGGTGGCGTAGTCCTTGTCGCGGTTGATGAGGCGAAGCGAGAAGAGCTGCCAGTCGACCGAGTACCCGGTCTGGGCGACGACCTTGTCGATCCACCGGGAGGTGATCCAGGCGAACGGGCAGATCGGGTCCCAGAAGAACTCGATGTCGTACGCCGCATCATCGGCCACGCCGAGACCCTAACGGGGTCGGTCGCAGCACGCGCCCGCTCAGTAAGCGCCGAGGATGTCGATGACGAAGACGAGCGTGTCGGTGCCCGAGATCCCGGCGTTCGCGCTTCCCTGGGTGCCGTAGCCCTTGTCGGGTGGGATCACGAGCAGGACCTGCGACCCGATGGTCTGGCCGACGAGACCCTCGTCCCACCCGGGGATGACCTGGCCCGCACCGATCGCGAAGTCGATCGGAGCGCCGCGCTTCCACGACGAGTCGAACACCTTGCTGGTGCCGTAGATCACGCCGACGTACTGGACGGTGATTGTCTGGCCGGCCGTGACGACCGCGCCCGCTCCCTTGATGAGCGGCTGCGTGACGAGCGTGGCCGACGGGTCGGTGGCAGGGATCGTGAGTGTCGGCGCGCCGTCGGCGCCGAGCACGACCGTGGGGAGCCCGGCAACCGGGGCCACGGGCTCTCCTTCGGCTCGGGTCAGCGGCGTGTAGATGCCGCGAATGTCGATCGCGAAGAGCAGGGTGTCGCTCTTCTTCGCGCCCTTGATCCCCTTGGCCAGGCCGTCCTTGGGGGCGAACGCAACCAGCACGCGGCTCCCGACCGCCGTGCCGGTGAGCCCCGTGACGAGGCCTGCGGGCACCTGCTTCTTGTCGAGTGGCACGCTCGCCGGTGCGCTGCCGTACGAAGTCTCGATCTCCTTGCGGGTCCGACCGTTCACCGCGACGAAGTCGAAGATGATCCGCGTCCCCTTCGCGATGGTCTCGCCGGTGCCGACCGTCACCTCTCGGCTGGTGGTCTTCTTCACCGAGAGTCCCTTGGCGAAGTCGAGGATCGGCTTCTCGCCGGCGACACCCGTGACCTTCACCTTGGCGAGAGGATTGCTCGCCGCGGACGCCGCCGTCGTGAGGGTGGTGAGCCCGGCCAAGGCGATGACCAGCATGAGGACAGCACGACGTCGCACGAGGAACCTTTCGAGGGGGAGATCCCAGCGTACCGGCCGATGTGGGCCCGTCAGGGGTCGGTGCCGCGCCCTCTCTCAGCCGGCGCTCAGGCCGACACGCAGGCTGACACGCCGGCTGACACGGAGGGTGATGCTCAGCCCACTCGGTCGTACGCCTCCGGCTTCGGTGCGGCCATCTCCTCGCGGAACCGGTCGAAGGTCCAGGGCCACGTCGCCGGGATCCCGCGGTCGTCGAGGTACCAGGAGCGACATCCCGTCACCCACACGGTCTTCTTCGCCGCCTCGACGCGTTCGGCCTCGAACGCTTCCATGGTGGTGTGCGTCGGGCTGATCTCGCGGCACGCGCCGGACCGCACCTGCTCCACCAATTGGAGGATGTAGGCGAACTGGAGCTCCGCGACCTCGATGAGCGAGAAGTTGCCGACCGGGCCGTTCGGGCCGTTGAGCATGAAGAGGTTGGGGAAGTCGGGGATGGAGATCGAGAGGTACGCACCGGGGCGGTCGGCCCAGGCGTCGGCGAGCCTCACGCCGTTGCGTCCGACCACGTCCATCGGGCGCATGAACGCGTCGGCGTGGAAGCCGGTGGCGAGGACGAGCACATCCAGCTCGTGGAGCCGCCCGTCGGAGGTGCGCACGCCCCCCGGCTCGATCCGCTCGATGCTTGCTGTCACGAGCTCGGCGTGCGGGTGCTGGATCGCCTCGTAGAAGTTCGGGGAGACGACGAGACGCTTGCAGGCCGCTCGGTAGTCGGGCCGGAGCAGCTCGCGCAGCTCCGGGTCGCGAACGTTGTCCTCGAGGTTGGCGAGGCATGCGTCTTCGATCATCTTCATGTGCGGTGACTCCGCATCGACGACCGCGTTGGCGAAGCCCTCGGCGAACAGCGTGGAGATCGCGTCGTGCAGCTCGCGCAGCTGGTCGAGATTCGATCGGAACTCGTCCTTGACTTCGTCGGGGTACGGAGGATTCTCCTGCGGCATGATCCATTGCGCGGTCCGCTGGAACAGTGAGTAGTGCGACACCTGGTCGACGACCGCGGTCGTGATCTGCACCGCGGTCGATCCGGTGCCGATGACGCCGACGCGCTTGCCGTCGAGCGACACGTCGTGGTCCCACTGCGCGCTGTGGAACATCGGGCCCGAGAAGGAGTCGAATCCCTCGAGCTCGGGCAGGTTGGGGTGGTGCAGCACGCCGGTGGCCGCGATGACGAAGTCGACCGTGTCCTCATGGCCGCTCGACGTCGCGAGGTGCCACCGCCCATCGGTGAAGGTGCAGGACGTGACCGTCTCGCCGAAGCGGATGCGAGTGATGATGTCGAACTCCCGGGCGACGCGCTCGAAGTACGCCTCGATCTCGGTGCCGGGGGAGTAGAGCTGCGTCCAGTCGGGGTTCAGTGCGAACGAGTAGCTGTAGAGGTGGGACGGGACATCGCAGGCGAGGCCGGGGTAGGTGTTCTCCCGCCAGGTCCCGCCGACTCGATCGCCCTTCTCGTAGACGGTGAAGTCGTCGTAGCCGGCCTCGCGCAGCTTGATGGCGCTGAGGATCCCCGCCATCCCCGCGCCGATGATCGCGAACCGCAGGTCGTCTGCCATGGCGTCAGTGTTGCATGGAGCCGGTCGGGCGCGATCAGACGACCGACACTCGGCTGAGGGTGGTGAACGAGCAGCAGTAGAGGTCCCGGCCGAACCCCGGCGCCGGGAAGAGCACCGACTGGACCGGGCTCCCCGTGTCGGCGCGACCCCGTTCCTCGCCCGTCTCGATGTCGAGGATCACGATCTGGTCCATCATCCGGTCGGCATCGTGGTCGTTCGGGACGAGCTCGCCGGTGTCGGAGAAGAGGATGGGATGACAGGCGTGGTCCTGGTCTCGCCGCCACCGCAGCGTGGTCCGGCCGTCGGCATCGAAGTCGAAGGCCGCGAGGACCCGGTTCGCGCTGTCGTAGCCGACCGCGATCCGTCGGCGCGCGTCGATCGCGGGTGGGTTGGCGACCACACCGTTCGGGA
>JANOWV010000333.1:0-1784 GCA_031418075.1 Actinomycetes bacterium | reverse complement strand
GCAAACTTCCCGTCGTCTTGGTCGCAGCGAAACCATCCGAGACTGCCCGCTGCCACACTTTGAACGGCGCTTGGCCACCCTCTTGTTCATGTTCGAACACATCGTGAATAGCCAATGTCCCGCCCGAGCGCACTTGCGGTGACCACTGTTCATAGTCGGCCATCGCGACATCGAGAGCATGACCACCGTCGATGAACAAAAACGCGACGGGCGTTGCCCAGACCCGAGCGACGAGCAGTGAATAGCCCACAACCGCCACGACACAGTCTTCGAGATCAGCGGCCTCGATAGTGCGGCGAAAAAACGGCAGCGTGTCCATACGGTTGGTGGCCGCATCCACCAATTCGAGATCGTGATGTTCCCAACCGCTCTGGTTTTCTTCCGATCCGCGATGATGATCGACGGTGAACAGCACTGTTGAGGCGGCTTGGGCCGCCGCACCGAGGTACACGGCAGATTTGCCGCAATAGGTACCGATCTCAAGGAGTGGACCACCCGCGGTTATCGCCGCGATGAGCGCGGCGTCGTACAGGGCGAGGCCTTCGTCGTCGGGCATGAACCCGATCGCGCCGCGCGCGTGCGCGAGCAGGTCCGGGTCCATCACCTCGGGATTCGGGGTCCCCTCAGGCGGCGCGCCGGATTCCAACTACAGGACCGGGGTCTCGGTGTACCGACCGAACACGTCGGCGAGTGCATCGGTCACCTCGCCGACGGTGACGTAGGCGCGCGCCGCGTCGATGATGGCCGGCATCACGTTCACCTCGGCCACCGCGGCATCGGCTCGGAGCCGGTCGAGGGCCGCACGGACCACGCCCGCGTCGCGGTCGGCCTTCACCTGCGCGAGCCGCTTCAGCTGGAGCTCCTCGATCTCCCGACCGATCCGCAACGTCTCGATCGGGTCGTCGTCGTTGCCCTCGAAGGCGGTGTTGACGCCCACGACGAGATGGCGGCCGTCGTTCATCTTCCGCTCGAGGTCGTACGCGGCATCACCGATCTCGCGCTGGAACCAGCCTTCTTCGATCCCGCGCAGCACACCTTCGAACATCGAGCCGTCGCCGAGCATGTCGATGTGCTCGAAGATCGACTCGGCCTGCCGTTCCATCTCGTCGGTCAGCGCCTCGACGAAATACGAGCCGCCGAGAGGATCGGCGACGTTGGCGACCCGCGTCTCGTGCGCGATCACCTGCTGGGTACGCAACGCGATGCGCGCTGCCTTCTCGGTGGGCAGCGCCAGCGTCTCGTCCATCGAGTTGGTATGCAGCGACTGGGTCCCGCCGAGCACCCCGGCGAGCGCCTCGATCGCCGTCCGCACGATGTTCACCTCGGGCTGCTGGGCGGTCAGCGACACGCCCGCCGTCTGCGTGTGGAACCGCAAGCGGCACGAGCGCTCGTCCTTCGCTCCGTAGCGGTCCTGCATCCACCGCGCCCAGAGCCGACGCGCGGCCCGGTACTTCGCGATCTCCTCGAAGAAGTCGAGATGCGCGTTGAAGAAGAAGGACAGGCGGGGCGCGAAGTCGTCGACGGCCAGCCCGGTTGCGCACGCGGCTTCGACGTACGCGAAGCCGTTCGCCAGGGTGAACGCGAGCTCCTGCGCCGCCGTCGAGCCGGCTTCGCGGATGTGGTAGCCGGAGATCGACACGGCGTGCCATCGCGGCATCTCGGCCTGCGCGAACCGGATCGTGTCGGCGACCAGACGCATCGACGGCCGCGGCGGGAACACGAACTCCTTCTGGGCCTGGTACTCCTTGAGGATGTCGTTCTGGAGTGTGCCCCCGAGCCCCGCA
>JANOWV010000332.1:0-8418 GCA_031418075.1 Actinomycetes bacterium | reverse complement strand
TGTACCCGAGATGGCGGTTGCCGGCCGCCATCGGGCACTCCTCCACCTGGTAGTCGATCCCTCGCACGACGCAGTAGGCCGCCATCTCGCGCTCCCCCATGCGCACGAGTGGCTTCACCTTGCGCGCGAACCCCTCGGTCTCCGGGAGCACGGGGTGCTGGCGACCGAGATAGCTCGCATCCCAACGCAGCACGTTGCCGAGCAGCACTGCCGCCTCGTCGTCGAGGTTGTGACCGGTGGCCACCACGTCATACCCGAGCTCGATCGCATGCCGATTGAACAGATGGCGCTTCGACAAGCCGCAGGATCCGCACGGAGAACGATGCGTCGCGGCGGCCGCGGCAGGGATGGTGAAGCCGAAGTCGGTCCCGAGCTCGACTTCGTGGAGCAGCAGCGAACGTTCCGCGGCAAAGCTCCGCGCGAACCGACCCGATTCGTCGGAGTAGTCACCGATGCCGAGCCCGAGGTAGAGGCCGTCGGCCTGGTAGCCGAGATCGATCAGCAGCTCCCAGAGCGCGAGGGAGTCCTTCCCGCCCGAGACCGCAACGAGGATGCGATCCTCTGGCGTACACATCGAGAAGTCGTGGATAGCGCGGCGCACCTGCTCACGACAATGCGCGACGAGGTGCTCGGGGCAGAACGACACATTGTGACGCCGGATGTCGATCACTGCCGAACCTCGGCACACGCGGCACTTCATGCCGCACCACCCGAGATGACCGGTCGAATCTCGATGACCGCGCCATCCTCGAGGCGAGCGTCGCGCGGGACGAGCTCGTCGCCCGCGATCACGAGCACGGACTCGGGGTTGATCTCGAGCCGTTGGAGCAGGGCGACGACCGTCATCGGACCCTGCACGTCGAGCTCACGTCTCGGGTTTCGCAGCGTGATCTTCATCGGGAGGTCGTCACTTCGAATCGCCTGCCCTGAAGGCGGTGGTGGTCCCTCACGCGCGCGGTGCGCGCACGGAGCGGATCTCGATGCCCTGACCGGGCCCGAGCTCGAGCCGCTCCACGGCATCGGACTCCGCGAGCAGCCGGTGCAAGACACGCACCGCCGTCGCCGCGATCCCGATCCAGAGCCACGCCGACGAGCCGTCGCGTGTCCCGCGACGCAGGCCGGTCCGCGAGAGGCGGACGATGAGCTGGTACACCGGCCTCAGATCCGACGGATCTCGACGACCGTCCGGCGCTTGCGACCGCGTCGGCGTCCCACGAGGTAGGCCACGAGGACCCCGAGCAGGGCGAGGCCTACGACCGCCGCGATTCCGGCGCCCTTCGCCGCGTCGGCACCTGCTTCGGTACCGCCCTGGATCTCACGCAGCTTCGACTCGATGTCGGCGCGCGTGATCGGGCGGCGCGTCGTGCGGTCCGGTGTTCGGTTCGGGCTCATCGGGGCTCCAGACGGTTGCGCCAGCCTCGGCGGGTCTTCCAGGTCAGTACGCCCCCGAGCACCATGGTGACGACGACGATGCCGTAGGGCGCCCACGACCAGTCGCCGGTGAACGTTGCGCCCGTCTCCGACTGGAGCGCGCGCAAGCCGCCCACACCGAGGAAGATGACACCGGTGCCCAGCAGGAACGCGCCCACGACCCCGAAGGTCAGGTAGCGACCGAGCTGGCGGAGCGGGACGACGGTCTCCTGCTTGACGTAGTCGACCACGAGCTCCTTCAGCTCGAGGACGAGCTGGGGCAAGGGTGCGCTCACCGTCGACGGTGCCGTGGTGTCGGACATCGCCCGGAGTCTAGGGGCCGATCGCGGTTCGGAGCCTAGGGGCCGGTCGCGCCGCCCGGCCGGGGGACGAGCGTGTCGGCCGGCGGCGCGTCGGGATACGTCGCGATCGCAGCCGCGATCCGAGCCCGGAGGTCCACGCCGCCCCGCTCGTTGAACTCGCCGTTGGCGAGGAACGCGAAGCGCAGTGGTCGCCCCACATCCACCAGTCCCGCGAGGCCGGTCACACCGTCGAGCGAGCCGGTTTTTGCCCGCAGCTTGCCCTCCAGGGACGTCGCCCGGAACTCGTCGACCAGCGTTCCCGACTGCCCGGCGACCGGCAGTCCGTTCCACAACGCAGCGAACTCGGGCCGCGAGCCCAGGTTCACCGCTGCCGCCAGAGCCCGACAGGTCGTCCGGTCGCTCCGATCGAGCCCCGATCCGTCGACCACCACGGCGCCCGTCGTGTCGAACCCCAGGGTGCCGAGCTCGGCGACGAGTGCGGTCCCCCCTGCTGCCGTCGTTCCCGTCTGGGCCTCGTGCAGGCCGATCTCGCGCAGCAGCATCTCGGCGCCGAGGTTGTCGGAGTTCCGCAACACTTCGGCCACCACGTCGCTCATCGGACGCGAGGCGACGGTCCCAACCTCCACCGCTCCTGTCGGCGCAGTTGCGCGACCCGCGGGACGGCCGACGCTGACCCCTCGATCGGTCAGCATGGTCGTCAGCTGCTCCACCGCGTAGAGGGCAGGATCCTCGACCGGATCGGGTTGCGGACGGAAGACGCGGAAGCCGCGATCGACCGTGAGCGCGCCGACCGGACCGATCTGTCCGTCGGTGCGATACGAGTCCTTCCAGGTCGACAGGTACCGGAGCGTCTCGTATCGCGAGTCATCGGCGACGATGCCCCCGGGGACGCGCTTCACGCCGGCCGCAACGATCCCGTCCGCCAGCGTCGCCAACGGCGTGATCGTCGTGCCCCGGGTCTCGGGGACCGCGTCCAGCTCCGCCTGGAGCGCAGGCGTCCCGAGCAGCGCGTCGCCCCCGCCCACGAGGAACAGCTTCTCGGCAACTCCGTCGGCCGGAGCAGTCGCGGCGACGACCTTGGTCTGCAAGGTGGTCTCGGACCCGAGGACGGCCAGCGCGACCGCCGACGTCAAGAGCTTCTGCGTCGATGCCGGGATCAGGGGCTGGTCGGGTCCGATCGACGCGATGGACGCACCCCCGGAGTCGACGACGACACACGCGGGCGTCGCACCGATCACCTCTGTCAGCGCCGCCTGGAGTCGTTGCGCCCCGACGGCGTCGACGATCGGCTGCGGCACCCGCCGCGCCGACCACGCAGGTGTGTGCGTGGCTGTGGCGCCCGACGTCGAGGTCGCCGCGGCACGCGCACCGTCACCCATCGTCAACGCCAACGCGGCACAGGCGAAGCCGATCGCCGCGAGCGCGACCGCCAGCGTGCGGGTCGGGCTCACGCGAGGCCGCGCCGTTCACGATGACGTCGGTACCGCCAGAGATGCTCGAGCGCGCGCACCGCGCGCGGGCCGGTCGGGAAGCAGTAGCGATTGGTCGTCCGCACCGCGGCCGGCCCCGGGTTCGCGGGGTCGGCGAGCGCGAGCTCGGTCGCGGTCAACACGGGCTTTCCACTCGCGGTCGAGACGGCATCCGCCACGGCGGCGAAACGGGCGTCTTGTCGCTCGTGGTACGCGACGATTCGTGCGATGCCCTCGTCGCCGCCGAAGCGACCCTCTCGCATCAGGCGCGCCTGGTTCGACTGGATACCCAACCCCAGGTAGACGACCGCGTCGATCTCGGGGTGCGCCACGATCAGCTCCAGCACCTCGGGGATGGTGTCGCGAGTCTCGCCTCCCGCGAGGTCGATCGGGTTGTTGCGACTCCAGCGAGGAGGCAGACGTTCATCGATCGATGCGCGCAGGTCGACGGGCAGCTCGACCAGTTCGAGCTCGGACCGAGTGATCGCGTCGGCGGTGACCACTCCCCAGCCGCCGGCAGTCGTCAGGACGGCGACCCGCGGGCCGAGCGGGAGCGGCTGGGTCGCGAACGCCGCTGCGGCGTCGAACGCCTCTTCGAGGCTGTCGGCGCGGGTGGCGCCGGCCTGGCGACACATCCCGTCGAAGACACGGTCATCGCTGGCCAACGCGCCCGTGTGCGATGCCGCTGCTCGCTGGCCTCCGGCCGTCGCGCCACCCTTCAGGAGCACGACCGGCATCGTCGCGACGACCTCTTGCAGACGCCGCGCGAACCCGACGCCGTCGGCAATGCCCTCGACATACGCGAGCCCGACCCGAGTCGCGTCGTCGGACGCGTAGTACTCCAAGAGGTCGGCGACGGTGAGGGCGGCCGCGTTGCCGGCCGAGACGGCGCGACTGACGCCGACTCCCGACGCGCGCGAGTAGTTCTGGAACGAAGACACGAAGTTCCCCGACTGGCTGACGATGCCGATCGCGCCGGGTGGCGGATAGGGCGCGACGATCTGTGCGCAGAGTCCCACCGGGGTGGAGACGAGGCCCTGCCCGTTCGGTCCTGCGAGCAGGATCCCGAGATCATCGGCGAGCGCGACAAGGTCGGCCTCGGCAACCCGTCCTTCGTCGCCCGCCTCGCCGTACCCACCCGAGGTGATGAACGCGGCGCGGATGCCCCGACGCGCGCACG
Organism: Actinomycetes bacterium; assembly: GCA_031418075.1. Classification (GTDB taxonomy): domain Bacteria; phylum Actinomycetota; class Acidimicrobiia; order IMCC26256; family PALSA-555; genus DASUAO01. The sequence goes on along the minus strand of JANOWV010000332.1, from coordinate 4,036 downwards.
CACGCAACACCTCGGCGTTGGCCGCAGCGGGCGTGCACACGAACACGAGATCGATGACCGCACCCTCCGGGAGGTCGTCGATCGACGGGTGCATCGCCAGCCCCAGCACCTCACCGCCGTCGCGGTTGGTGCCGTAGACCTCACCGGCGAACCCCTGCGTGAGTAGGTTGTGAAGCGCCACGAAGCCGAACTTCGCGGGATGGCTCGACACGCCGGCCACCACGACGCCCCGGGGTTCGAACAGTGCCGCGAAGTGCTCGGGTCCGAACATCACGCCGTCACCTCGACCAGGGCGTCGACGGCGATCGGAATCCCGTCGACGACCAACAGCGGATTGACGTCGACGCTTCGCACGTCGACTCGTTCGACCGCCAACCGAGACAAGGCGAGCAGCACCTGCGCCATCGCGGCTCGGTCCAGCGCGGGTTCGCCGCGCACTTCGCCCAGCAGGGCCTGCGACGTGAGATCGTCGAGCATCTCGTCGGCGTCGATCGGGCGCAGGGGTGCGAGGCGGAAGGCGACGTCGCCGAGTTCCTCGGTGAGCACGCCTCCGATCCCCACCATGACGCACCGGCCGAACTGCGGGTCGTCGTGGACGCCGGCGATCAGCTCCCGTGTCGCGCGGAGCATCGGCGCCACCAGGAGCCCGACCTCGCCGTCGGCGGGTGTCGCGGCCGCGAGCAGCGCGGTGCCGGCGGCGATGACGGCCGCTTCGTCGGCCAGCGCGAGGCGTACCAGCCCGCGTTCGGTCTTGTGTGCGATCCCGTCGCCGGCGAGCTTCACCACCACCGGGAAACCGAACTTCACGGCAGCGGCCGCGGCATCGACGGCCGTGTCGACCAGCGCGTCGGGGACGCACGGAACGTCGTAGGTGGCGAGGAGCGCCTTGGACTCCGGCTCGGAGAGGGTGCGCGTGCGCGCATCAGTTGTCTCGGAAACTGGTATCTCGGAATCTGGCATGGCGGATTCAGACACGCCGGTCGTGGTCGACCCAGAACTCATCGCGCAGCGTGCGCTTCAGCAGCTTGCCCGCGTCCGTGCGTGGCAACGCGTCGCGGACCTCGTAGCCGCGCGGGCGCTTGTAGCCGCCGAGGCGCTCCCCGACGAATGCCGAGAGCTCATCGATGTCGATCTTCACGTCGGTCTTCGGCTGCACGATCGCATACACCGACTCTCCCCACTCGTCGTCGGGAATCCCGAAGACTGCGGCGTCGAGGATCGCCGGATGCGCGTAGAGGACTGCTTCGATCTCGGCCGGATAGATGTTCACACCGCCCGAGATGATCATGTCCTTCTTGCGGTCCCGGATCGAGAGGTACCCCTCGGCATCGACGGACGCGACATCGCCCACGGACTTCCAGCCGCGCACGTCGTCGTCGGCCTCGTCGATCTCCGACAGCTGCTCGGTGCTGCGGTGGTAACCATCCATCGCGAGTCGGGTGCGGATGAAGAGCTCTCCGGGCTCGTCGTCGTCGGCGTCCGTGCCGTCGTCCCGCACGATCCGAACTTCGATCGGCCCGTACGTCTTGCCGCACGACCCGGGCTTTCGCAGCTGGTCCTCGGGGGGAAGCACCGTGACGACGCCGAGCTCGGTCGAGCCGTAGACCTCGTACAGGAACCCGTCACCGAGCTTCTCGATGATCTCCTGCTTGAGTGCGTACGGAACGGGTGCGGCGTTCGCGATGAGACAGCGCATCGATGACACGTCGGCGCGGGCGAGCTCGCCAGGCGGGAGGCTCACGATCCGCTTGAGCTGGGTTGGCGCCGAGAACGTGTTGGTGACCCGATGCTCGGCGACCAGGCGCAGCCAGGCCATCGGGTCGAACTTGCGGAGCACGACGACGGGACATCCCATCGTGTGACTCATCGTCGCGAACGCGAGCGGACCCGAGTGGTACATCGGTCCGGTCGTGAGGTGGATCTCGTCGCCCATCTGGAGTCGCAGCTCGGCGAGCAGCGCGAAGACGGTCTCGGGGTCCGTGGTGGTGCGGAGCGCGCCCTTCGGCTTCCCGGTCGTACCCGACGTGTAGATCATCGACGATCCCGCACTCGCGTCGGTGGTGTCGGGAGGCTCCGTCTCGGGTTGACCGTCGAGGACGTCGTCCCAGCGGAGGAAGCCCGGCGGCGCGTCGCCACCGAAGACCACGAAGCTGTGGACCTTCGGCAGCTTCTGGCGCACCGAGGCGAGCAATGGAGCCTGCTCCGCGTCCGTGATCACCAGGGTCGCATCGGAATTGTCTACGACGTACGCCATCTCGTCCGCCGTGAACCGGTACGAGAGTGGGACCGCCGTCAGGCCGGACTTACGCGCCGCATGCAGGACTGCGAGCACCTCGAGCGAGTTCGGTCCGCACCAGACGACGCGTTCACCGCGGGCGATGCCCAGCGCGCCGAGCCCGTGCGCGAGGCGGTTGACCATGCCGTTGAGCTCACCGAAGGTCGTGGCGGACGGTGTCGCACCGCCGACGGCGTCGACGATGACCGCCGTGCCGCTGGGGTTCGCTTCGGCGTGCGCCGCCAGGATGTCTGCCACGTCGCTCCGTCCTGCTCCGCTTCGGCGCCATCGCACTCTTCGGGCCCCGCGAGCGCCGTACTCTACCGTCGTGTCTCGTGCGGCCCCCTCGCAACGCTCCGGATGCGCGCCGTTCGGGCGCGTCGCGTGAGGTGAGCCTTTCGGTCGTGCTCCCCGCGCACAACGAGGAGCTGCTTCTCACGGAGACGGTCCGCGACCTCGTTGCCGGGTTGACAGCTCGCGGCGAGGACTACGAGGTGATCATCGTCGAGAACGGATCCCACGACCGGACTGCGGAGATCGCACGTTCGCTCGCCGATGCGTGCACCTCTGTGCGCGCACTGCACCTCCCGACCGCGGATTACGGCGCGGCGCTGCGAGCCGGGCTGCTCATCGCGACCGGCCACGACGTCGTCAACTTCGACGTCGACTACTACGAGCTGGCGTTCCTCGACCGTGCCGTGGCACTCACGCGGCCCGACGGCGGGCCGGCCATCGTCGTCGGCTCCAAGCGCGCACCCGGAGCGAAGGACCAACGGCCCTTCGTCCGGCGCGTCGTGACCTGGGGGTTCGCCAAGGCCCTGCGAGCGCTCGTACAGCTGCAGGTCTCCGACACCCACGGGATGAAGGCGATGCGTCGTTCCGCAGTCGTCCCACTCGTCGAGGCGTGTCGCTTCGACAAGGACCTCTTCGACACCGAGCTGGTGATCCGGGCCGAACGCGCCGGCCTCGGCGTGGCAGAGATCCCGGTGACCGTGACCGAGCGGCGACCATCCCGGACGTCGATCCTTCGACGCGTCCCCAGGACCATGCTCGGCCTCATCGTGCTCCGTCGCGCCCTCCGCCACGAGCGTGCGACTGCGTGAGCACCGTTCTCGCGACCTCGGCGCTGTGTCGACCAGGGCTCGGTGGGCTCGAACCGGGGTGGGTCGAGATCGAGGGCACCACGATCGCTCAGGTAGGGGTCGGTGATCCACCGGAGGGGGCGGTCGACCTCGGCGCCCACGTCCTCGCTCCCGGGTTCGTCGACGTGCAGTGCAACGGTGTCGGCACCGACGACTTCGCCGATGCCGACACCGATGGTTGGCGGCGTGTCGCCCGCACGCTCGCATCGCATGGTGTCACCTCGCACTGCGCGACGATCGTGAGCACCCGCCGGGATCGGTACGACGCATTGCTGGCGGTCGCAGCCCAGGTCTGCACCGAGGCACGGCCCGGGACATCGCACTGTCTCGGGGTCCACCTCGAGGGCCCCTTCCTCGGCGGCGCGCCCGGTGCACACGACCCCGACGTCCTGTCCCCCGTCGACCTGCCGTGGATCGAAGATCTCCTCGCTCGCCATCCCGACGTCGTCTGCATGGTCACCCTCGCTCCCGAAGCCGACCCGGACTCGGCGGCGATCCGCCGACTCAGCGGCGTAGGGATCACCGTCGCACTCGGACACTCCGACGCGACGTTTGCCGCGGCCACGAAGGCAGCCGACGCCGGCGCGAGCGCCGCAACCCACCTCTTCAACGCGATGGG
>JANOWV010000331.1:0-1666 GCA_031418075.1 Actinomycetes bacterium | reverse complement strand
TCAGCGCGTGGATACCGACGAGCGGCGTGTTGCCAATCAGGTCGAGGATGCTCTCGTGCTTCACGGGTTGCGGCAGCGCGGGTCAGCCGCCGGCGACGGCAGGCAAGATGGAGACGACGTCGCGGTCGGTGACCGGCGTTGCGAGTTGGCCCAAGTACCGAATGTCGTCGTCGTTCACGTACACGTTGACGAACTTGTGGAGTGCGCCCTCCGCGTCGATCAGCTGATCCGACAAACCCGGATAGGTACTGGTCAACGCGGAGAACACCTCACCCACAGTCGCGCCATCGGCAGCGACAGAGGCGGCACCATCAGCGTGGACTCGCAGCAACGTAGGGAGACGAACTTCAACGGCCATCATGGGAGCCTATAACCCTCTTCGATTCGTCGACATTTCGTGACGGTCGACACCTCACAACACCTGCACCTGGCACTCGGCGATCACGCCATCGCGGATGCGATACGCCCGCACCATGGGTGCGTCGTCGCGGAGCGAGACCAGGACGTAGAACCACATAGGGTCGACCGCGGTACGCACATCGGTGGGTGACGGGTACGGGTCCGTATGGGTGTGGGAATGCCAGACGCCGATGATGTCGTCGCCCCGCGCCTCGGCGTCGCGACTGGCGCGGAGGTAATCCCGACCGTCGACGGTGTAGGTACGCGCCGACGCATCGGCGTTCACCGCCGGGTACACATCACTGACGAACCCGGTGGCTTGTCCGGCCACCAGCGGACCCGCGATCAGCCCGCACGCTTCGTCGGGCAGCCCGACATAGCAGTGAGCCACGATGCGCTCGTACTGGCCGACGCTGAGGCGCAATGCAGGCATCGCGAAGCTGGAGCCACTGGTGCTCATTTGGGGTCAGGCGTCCTGGATTGCGGCCCACACCCGCTGGGCCGAGACCGGCATATCAATGTGGCGAACACCGAGATGCGACACCGCATCAATCACTGCGTTGTGGACCGCGGGAGTCGACCCAATCGTTCCCGACTCACCGATGCCCTTGGCGCCGAGTGGGTTGAGCGGGGTTGGCGTCTCCGTGTTCGAGGCTTCGAAGCTGGGCAGTTCCGCCGCACTCGGGATCGCGTAATCCATCAAGTTCGCGGTCAGTGGGTTGCCGTCGGCGTCGTACGCGATGCCCTCCCACAGCGCCTGGGCCGCCCCCTGGGCGATCCCTCCATGCTGCTGGCCGGCGACCAGCATCGGATTCAAGATGCGCCCGCAGTCGTCCACCGCGACGTGACGAATGTGTTCGACACACCCGGTCTCCGTGTCGACCTCGACGACCGCGATGTGGGCGCCGAATGGGTAGGAAGCCTCGCCTTGGTTGAAGTCCAGCGCGTGTGCCAACGCGGGCTCCATCCCTTCGGGCAGCTTGGCGGGGTCTTTCGCGGCCACCGCCAGCTCGGGCCAACTCAATGCCGACGCGGGAACCCCGGCGACGCCGAGCCCGGAACCTTCCATCAGCACGATGTCGTCGACGTTGGCTTCGAGGAGGTGCGCTGCCAGCGTCTTGGCCTTCGCCAACACTTCCTCGCTCGCCTTGTAGAGCGCACTGCCCCCGATCTGGAGGGATCGTGAACCCATCGTGCCCTGACCACGCGGCACGCGACCGGTGTCCGACTGGACGATCGTGACCTGGTCCATCGGGATGCCGAGCAG
>JANOWV010000330.1:0-3303 GCA_031418075.1 Actinomycetes bacterium | reverse complement strand
CCAGTCGCTGGCGCAGGCTTCGGTGGACTCGCGCAGCCGGCTCGATCGCCAACGCCGACTGCGGCGCGAGCGCGACCATCACGCCAGCAGCCGAGCCGGGACAGGAGCGTCCTCGGACGGCCGTCGATGGCGTGTCATCCGGTCGCGGATGCCGAGCGCGGTGACCCGGACGAGTGCCTCGACCGTGATCCGCGCCGACATCTTCGACTGGCCGCGGGTTCGATCGTTGAACTCGATCGGGACCTCGGTGATGTGTCCTCCGTTTCGGGCGATGCGGTGTGCGAGTTCGATCTGGAACGAGTACCCGGTGGCGTGTGTGCTCGAGTAGTCGGCGTTCAGCAACGCGTCGGCTCGGAACGCCCGGTAGCCCGACGTCAGGTCCGTGCAGTGCGTGCCGAGGATCCACGCGGCGTACGCGTTTCCGTAGTGGGAGAGCGCGCGCCGTCGCCTCGACCAGGTCGGGATCGATCCGCCGGCGACGTAGCGCGATCCGATCGCGAGGTCCGCGCCAAGATCGACCTCACGGAGCAAGGACGGGAGCGCGGCCGGATCGTGGGAAAGATCTGCATCCATCTCGACGAGGGTGTCGTAGCCCTTCGCCAGTCCGATCGCGAAACCTTCCCGGTAGGCGGAACCGAGCCCGGCCTTGTGGTGCCGACGGAGGACTTCGATGTGCCCGAGCTCGCGGCCCGTCGTCTCGGCGAGGTCGGCCGTGCCGTCCGGGCTGTTGTCGTCGACGACCAGTACATCCACGCCGGGCGCTTCGGTCCGGATCCGGCGGAGCAGCGACTCGATGTTCTCGGCCTCTTCGAAGGTGGGGACGACTACTAGTGCCGTGGTCATGGCATCTCCAGGTGACTCGGGGGGTGCATCGATTTCGACGATAGGGATCACGGGGTGTCGCGGTGGCCACGTCTTGGTCAACCGGGGGCAAACGATTGTTCAGCGACCATTCCGGGTGGGGCGAGGAACTGCCGAGCTCAGTGATCGCTTCGCCGGTCTCTTACCCCGTGTAGTCGCGGATGAACTGGAGGATCTCGATGTGCTTTTGGGCATCGTGGATCATCAGCGTGACGAGGAACGGGAGCAGCGACGTCGGCGGTACATCGTGGAGCGAGTGCTTGAGGTGGTGAAGCTCTGCCAGATCCTCTCGTTCGAGCTCGAGGAGTTGGCTCGTCTCCTCGAGGAGCTCACGATCGACGCGTGGTGCGAGACCCGGTGTGTTTGGTTCGACGACGTCGGCACCGATCCACGTCTCGACGCGGTTCGCCATCTCCACGATCACTCGGTGATGCCGCTGCTCGTCGTCGATGACCATGCGGCCCAGGTATTGAACTCCAGCGTCGTCGGAGCCCTCGATCAGCGCTCCATAGGACTCCAGGAGTGAGACATCGCGCGCACCCTGGGATTGCAGCAGCTCGAGGACTCGGGCGAGTGGCGCGTCGTCGGTGTGAGTGGTCATGGTTGGACTCCCTTGTTCGGTATCGGTTGGGGTAGAGCATCGACCTCCGGTGGCCTAGGGGGACGTGGGGTCGACAGATTGACGGCGCCGACGAGCAGGAGCACCCAGGTCGCGGCGATCAGCCAACCGCCCAGGACGTCACTCGCCCAGTGGACTCCGAGATAGACGCGCGACATTCCGACGAGCAGCGTGACCGCGAGTCCGCCCGCGATCGTCGTCAGCCGCACGCGCGTGTTTGGCCAGAGACGGCACGCGATGAATCCGAGGGCCAGCGAGAGCGCAAGGGACTGGGCCGCGTGTCCGGAAGGGAACGCGCCGCCGCCGGCATCCACAAGGCGACCGGACAGCGGGGGACGAGCCCGGCCGATCACGTCCTTGGAGATGGCGACGACGATCGCCGTGCCGGCGGAGGCCGCGAGCGCGAAGCCGGCGAGCGCCCAGGATCTCCGAAACGCAAGCGCGAGTGCAGTTGCGCCCACGAGCCCGAACGCAACTTTGCCTCCCCCGAGCACGGTCACGTTGCGGAAGAAATCGGTCAAGCCCGAGCTTCGGTTGCCCGCGACCCAGGTGTGGATGCTCGAGTCCCAGGAGTGCAGCGGTCCGCCGAGCACGATGTCGAGGGTCAACAGGGTGAGGATCACGCCGGCGACGATCGCCGGCCCGATCGCGCGGAGGAGCATGCGTCCCTCGAGAGGAGATCGGTTCATGCGGCCTGCTCAACAGTCCCGGCCGCCACGAGCACGCGATCCTCGGTCGAGCGATCGATGTCATGGTTACTCGTTCGCTCGTCGGTAGGAGAGCCGTTGGAGCCCGGCAGCCGGGAGCGGCTCGGCCATCGCGTCGCCTCGACGACGACCAGGACGAGAATCACGGTGCGGATGAGCACGAGGATCGGCAATACCGATTGCACGAACGTGGGGGAGAGCCCCGCGTGGAAGTAGCCGTAGACGCTGGCGTACACCGCCAACGAGACCCCACAGAACGACAACCACAGTCGGCGACTCATGGGGAGCACCACGAAGAAGAGCACCGGCCAGTTGTCGTAGCTCGGCGAGTAGACCTTGTTGCTGAGGAGGAAGATCGCGATGGCGGCTGCCGCGATCGCCATCGGGTCGAGGCGGCGCCGCATCGTGCGGTGGCTCAGCCATGCGATGCCGGCGACGAGCGCGACGAACGCGACCACGTTCGCGAGCTGCGCACCGTTCGCGCCCTGCACGGGAGCTCCCACGAGTTGGTAGACGTAGTGCCACGCGCTGCCCCAGGTCGCCTGGCGTCTGCTCTGGAAATCGAACGGCCAGAACCAGCCCTGCGCATTCAAGAGCATGAACGGCAGGTTCAGCACCCCGAACGCGGCGACCGCGCCGAAGATCAACCTTCGGGCACCGCGACGATCGCCCTCGGCCCACCGGAGTGCCGCAAGCGGGGCGACGAGCGCTCCTGGGAAGAGCTTGATCGCGGCGCCGACCCCGAGCAACGCCCCCGAGAGGCGGTCGCGGTGACGTTCGAACACGACGACGGCCCCGACGAGCGCGCCGATCGCGAACATGTCCCAGTTCTGGAACGCGAGCAGGAGGAGCGGGGTGGCAAGGGCCCAGCGCCAGGCCCTGGCACCGTAACGGTTCGCCAACGTGATCGCGATCGTTGCGCTCAGCACGAGCGCTCCCGCGGCAGTGAGCAAGAGGATGCCCAGACCGGTGGGCGCGATCGATGCCGCGAGGTACAGCAGGATGCCAGACCCGACCGGATACTCGAGGGGCCGGTCGATGTACGGGAGGCCACCGGGTCCGACGTCTCGATGCAGGAACACGCGTGGGAGGTCGCTCAGCGCGACATGTCCACCG
>JANOWV010000329.1:0-3658 GCA_031418075.1 Actinomycetes bacterium | reverse complement strand
AACACGCGCTCGACCATCGTGTCGAAAGGGATCAGCGCCGGCCACGGGCAGAACACCTATCGCGGCCTGGTCAAGATCCTCAAGAATGCCGAGGGCGCGCGCAACTACTCGCAGTGCGACTCGCTGCTGATGGGCGACCTGTGCGGCGCGCACACCTTTCCGTACATCGAGGTGAAGAACACCTCGGCGCAGCTCGAACACGAGGCGTCGACGTCGAAGATCGGCGAGGACCAGCTGTTCTACTGCCGCCAACGCGGCCTCACCGAGGAGGATGCCACATCCATGATCGTCAACGGTTTCTGTCGCGAGGTGTTCGACGAGCTCCCGATGGAGTACGCAGTCGAAGCCCAGGCCATGATGCGGGTCAGCCTCGAAGGGGCGGTGGGGTGATGCTGCACATCACCAACCTCCGCGCCTCGATCGCAGGCAAGACGATCCTGAACGGGCTCGATCTCGACATCCCCTCCGGCGAGGTGCACGCCATCATGGGTCCGAATGGCGCCGGGAAGAGCACCCTGGCGAGCGTGCTCGCGGGGCGCGACGGCTACGTCGTCAGCGGTACGGCGACCTTCGATGCCGTCGACCTGCTGGCACTGACGCCAGAGGACCGAGCAGCAGCGGGCCTGTTCCTCGCTTTTCAGCATCCTGTCGAGATCCCCGGCGTCGGGAACATGTACTTTCTGCGCAGCGCCGTGAACGTGGTGCGCGCGAAGCGCGGATTGCCCGAGATCGGAGCGATGGACTTCCTCGGCCTGGCCAAGGAGCACATGGCCCGACTCGAGATGGATCCTGCGTTCCTCAGCCGCTCGGTGAACGCCGGCTTCTCCGGTGGCGAGAAGAAGCGCAACGAGATCCAGCAGATGTCGATGCTCGAACCACGCCTGGCGATCCTCGACGAGACCGACTCCGGACTCGACATCGACGCCCTCCGCGTCGTCGCCCAGGGCATCGAACGCCTGCGCAGCCCCGAGCGATCGATGCTGATCATCACCCACCACCCACGCCTGCTCGACGACGTTCGCCCCGACCGCGTCCACGTGCTCAGCGGCGGACGGATCGTACGGTCCGGCGACCATCACCTCGCTGACGAACTCGAAGCCGACGGGTACGCGGCGACCCTCGCGGCGGTGCCCGCATGATGTCGGCGAACGGTTCGGTGATGGACTACCCATCCACCCGGGAGGAGGCGTGGCGCTACACGCCCGTGGACGAGATCGTCTCCCGGCTGGAGGCGGCGACGATCGCGACCAGCACCTCGGTGTCACGCCCGGTCGTCGACGCGCTCGCCGGCGACCACGGCGGACCGCGCCTCGTGTTCGTGAACGGCGTGTACGACGCGGATCTCTCCGACCACGACCACCTCCCCGCTGGCCTGTGGTGCGGGCTCGCCGATCTGTCGCACAGCCGGGCCGCTGCGAACGTGGCGCTGGCGGGCATCGATCGGGCGATCGACGGGTTCCTCGCCCGCAACCACACCGACGGTCGCGACACTGCGGTGGTCGTCGTCGACCCCGGCGTGCGGATCGATGTGCCGGTTCACGTCGTCCACCTCGCCGCACCCGACAACACGGGTAACCCCGACAACACGAGCACCATCTCGCACCCGCGCACGATCATCGACGTCGGCGACGACAGCCACATCGCCCTCATCCAGACCTACTGCGGACTCGACGGCCGCGCTGTGACCAACGCCTCCACGACCATCCGCATCGGGCACCGCGCCGAAGTCAATCACTGCTGGATCCAGACCGAGTCGCCCGCCGCGACACACATCGGCCACACCCGAATCGAGCAGGGCGAGCTCTCTCGACTGCGGATGACCTCGGTGACCGTCGGCGGCGACATCGCCCGCAACGCGATCGACGTCCACCTTTCCGGACCGGACGCGCAGACCGAACTCGCCGGCGTCAACGTGACCACGCGCCGACAGCGCCACGACACCGTCGTCACCGTCGATCACGCCGCATCGCGGTGCGCGAGCACCCAACGCTTCACTGGCGTCGTCGACGACCACGGCCGCGGCTCGTTCAGCGGCGAGATCATCGTTCGACCCGGCACCGTCGCCACCGACGCCCACCAATCCAACCGGAACCTGATCCTCAGCCCGAACGCCGAAGCCGACACCCGACCATGGCTGCAGATCCTCGCCGACGACGTCCGCTGCACCCACGGCGCCACCGTCGGCCGCCTCGACGACGATGCACTCTTCTATCTGCGCAGTAGGGGCATCCCCCTCGACGCGGCGCGGACGATGCTCATCGGCGCGTTCATCCGAGACATCACCGATTCCATCCCGCACGAATCGCTCCGAACACACGTCGCTGCGCTCATCACCGCCGGCAGCGCGGCAGCCACCATCGACGCTGAGGAGCTGCAATGAGCCACTGGTCCCCCATCGAACTCATCTGCGACTGCACGGCAACCACCGTGCCCCACGGCGTGCAAGTGGCCCTCACCGCCGGCGGACTCGTCGAGATCGTGCAACGTCTCGGCGCCAGCATCACCGTGCGCACCGAGATGGGCTCGCTGCTGCGGATCGACGGCGCCGACGCCGACGCGCTCGGCCTCAAACCGCTCGACGACATCAGTGCCAGCGCGGCGGCTGGACCGTTCGAGCTCAGTCGCGTCACCGACGCGCTGCAGGGCATCTACGACCCGGAGATCCCGGTCAGCATCGTCGAGCTCGGTCTCGTCTACCGCTGCGAGGAAATGCAGTGCCCGGACGGGACCAGGCGGATCGAGATCGACATGTCCATGACCGCCCCCGGCTGCGGCATGGGCGACATCCTGCGCGCCGACGCCCTCCGAGCAGTCCAGGCCATACCCGGCGTCGACGACGTCGACGTCACCCTCGTCTGGGACCCGCCCTGGACCATCCAACGCATGTCCGAGGCCGCCCGCCTCCAACTCGGGATGCTCTGATACACCTGAGCAGTCGGATCTGGATCCGCCGGGCCTACGAGCCGGCGTCGCCCGTGGACGGCCACCGCGTGCTCGTCGATCGCCTCTGGCCACGCGGGATCAGCAAGACCCAGCTGCGAATCGACACATGGGCGCGCGACCTGGCGCCGACCGATGAGCTGCGGCGCTGGTTCGGTCACGACCCGATGCGATGGGACGAGTTCCGCACCCGCTACCGACGCGAGCTCGATGCCCACACCGGCGCGGCCGCCCTCGAGTTCGCCGCCCTCGTCGACCGCGTCTCGACCGGACGCGTCACCCTCGTGTTCGGCGCCCACGACGCGCAGCACAACAACGCGGTCGTGTTGCAAGAGTTGCTCGAGGAGCGCACCAGCTCACCGACGAAGGTCTCCGCCTCGACAGCGTGGGACGAATGACCACCTCTCAACAGTCCCAGCCCGTGCCGACCACCGAGGACCCAACCGCATCACAGCGGTGGCGACCGAACGTGCCGTTGTTGGCCGCCGGCAGTGTGGCGATCGTCGCGGGCGGCCTGGCCGCGGCCGTGACGGGCCCCACCGAATGGGATCACGGGCTCATGGGTGGCAGCGTTCCTCGTTCTCGTGACGGGCGTCGCCCAGATCGGCCTCGGCGCCTGTCAGTCACAACTCTCCCCCGTCGCTCCGAGCGTCGGCTTCGCCGCTCTGCGTCTGCTGGAACGCGCCGGCTGCCAGGTGGAAGTGCCGATGTCCCAGAT
>JANOWV010000328.1:0-4032 GCA_031418075.1 Actinomycetes bacterium | reverse complement strand
GCGCGGCTCGGGGTTCAGCCAGTACACGTGCTTGCCGCGCTTGCGGAGCGCGTCGAGGACCCACGCCTGCGGCGCGTGGTAGTTGTTGCGCGCGTCGCCCAGCAAGATGATCGACGACTTCGGCGTGACCTCATTCAGATGCCGATCGTGGAACACCTCGAGGGCGTGGCCGTAGTCGCTGTGCCCGTCGACCCACACCACATCGGCCTCGGTGTTCACCCGGTGCACCGCGTCGAGCACGTCGTCGGACTCCTGGAAGTAGCGGGTCACCTCGTCGATACCGTCGATGAACACCCACGACCGGACCTTCGAGAACTGACTCGCCATCGCATAGACGAACTGCAGTGTGAATCGGGCGAAGCTCGCCACCGACCCCGAGATGTCCGCTACCACCATGATCTCCGGCTTCGACGGGTGCGGGTTGCGGAACTTCGGCTCGGCGGGCACGCCGCCGTACGACAGTGACGCCCGCACCGTCTTCCGGAAGTCGAGCTGGCCACGGTTTCGACGGCGACGCCGCTGCGCCAGCCGGGCTGCGAGCGTGCGGGTCAGCGGGTAGATCGCCTTCTGGAGCGCGACCATCTCGTCGCGCGAGGCGTGCATGAAGTCGACGTCCTCGGGCAAGGGCTTTCGGAGCGTCCGCGCCATCGCCTCGACGCCCCGGTCGGCGACCAGGCGGCGACGGATCTCGGCCTCGACGAGCTCGCGCAGCGTCTTCAGCCGGGCATCGAACTCCTCCTTCTGGAGGCGCTCGGAGAGCGGATCGTCGTTCACCATCCCCTGCTCACGGGCCCGGCCCATCATGCGAGCACCGAGATCGTCGAGATCGAGCTGTCGCAGCGTTCGGTACAGGTAGTAGGTGCCACCCACCGGACGTCCTGGCTCCATGCCGGCGAACTTCGTGACCGCGTTCGCGGCGAGCGACCGGAGGGCATCAGGGTCCATGCTCATCAGTGCGTCGAGGAGCATCTGGGCCAGCTCTTCCCGGCTCATCTCCCCGCCGGCACCCGCCCCCGCCGCGTCGGCGAGCATGGCGTCCCACTCCGCCGACAGGTCGTCGTCACCGGCCTCGCCGTCGACGCCGGGCGAGTAGAGCGAGAAGTACACGTCGAAGACGGTCTCGAATGCCTTCCAATGGTGGTGGTGCTTGACGAGCGTCGCACCGAGAACCGCGCGGAACACGTCGCGCTCGGCGATGTCGACGTGCTCCACCGCACGCATCGCGTCCAGGTTCTCCGTCATCGAGACGGGAAGCCCCGCAGCCCGGAGCTCGTGCACGAACCCCTGAAGGACGTCGAGCATCAGGTACCGCTCTTCGGTACCACTCCCCTGAGCGGACCCTCAGGGGGGTTGAGCTCCTTCTTGGCCTTCACGATGTCGGACTGGTACTTCAACAGCACGTGCAGCGTGTCGGTGATGACCTCAGGTGACACCTCACTGCGGCCGAGGAAGAGCAGCGTGCGGGCCCAGTCGATGGTCTCCGAGATCGACGGCGCCTTCTTCAGGTCCATCTCACGGATCGAGCGCACGACGCGCGCAATCTGATCGGCGAGCTCCTCGTCGATCTCCGGGACCCGCACCCGCACGATGTCCTTCTCGCGATCGAGATCCGGATAGTCGACGTGGAGGTAGAGGCACCGCCGCTTCAACGCCTCGGAGAGCTCGCGAGTGTTGTTCGACGTGAGGATCACGATCGGGCGCTGCGTCCCCTTGATCGTGCCGAGCTCGGGGATCGACACCTGGAAGTCCGACAGAACCTCCAGCAACAGCGCCTCGGTCTCGATCTCGACCCGGTCGACCTCGTCGATGAGCAACACGATCGGCTCTTCGGAACGGATCGCCTCCAACAACGGTCGTTCGAGCAGGAAGGCTTCCGAGAAGATGTCGGTCTCGGTGTCACTCCAGCTCGTCTCGTGATCCCGGTCGGACTGGATGCGCAGGAGCTGCTTCTTGTAGTTCCACTCGTAGAGCGCCTTGGCCTCGTCGAGACCCTCGTAGCACTGGAGCCGGATGAGGCGCGAGCCGGTGACGAGCGCGATCGCCTTGGCGAGCTCCGTCTTCCCGACTCCCGCCGGGCCCTCGACGAGGACCGGCTTCTCGAGCTTGTCGGCGAGGAACACCACGCCGGCGATGTTGGCGTCGGCGAGATAGTCGACGCTGCGGAGACGGTCGACGACGCTGCCGACCGACTCGAACCGATCTGCCACGAGCTGCCTTTCCAGGGAGGGTGCGATGAGGAGATGCTACGGAGGGAGCGGCGACGAGATGCCTTAGACGATCTGCCTACACAATTTGGCCGTCGCCCCACACGACGTACTTGTAGGTGGTGAGCTCGCGCAGCCCCATAGGGCCGCGTGCGTGGAGCTTCTGGGTGGAGATGCCGATCTCGGCGCCGAAGCCGAATCGCTCACCATCGGTGAAGCGGGTCGAGGCATTCACGGTGACCACCGCGGCATCGACCTCCCGGGTGAACCGGCGGGCGGTCTCGAGGCTGGTGGTCACGATCGCCTCGGTGTGCCCCGAGCCGAAGCGAGTGATGTGCGCGATCGCGTCGTCGAGCGAGGGGACCACGGCGACGGTCATCTTGAGCGCGAGGAACTCCTGGGCGAAGTCGTCGTCGGTGGCGGCTCCCATCGGCTGGCGGGCGCGGGCGCCGTCGTCGCCGAGGAGCTCGACACCGGCCGACTCGAGCGCCGGAACGATCCGCGCGAGGAATGCGTCTGCCACGGCAACGTGTACGACGAGCGACTCGGCGGCATTGCACACGCCGGGTCGGTTCGTCTTCGAGTTGACGACGATCTCTTCGGCTTCGGAGAGGTCGGCGTCGGCATCGACATACACGTGGCAGTTGCCGTCGCCGTCGATGATCACGGGAACCGACGCGTTGTCGAGGATGCTCTGGATCAGCGACGGGCCACCCCGCGGGATCAGGCAGTCGACGTACTCCGTGAGCTGCATGACCTCCACCGCGGTCTCGTGCGAGGTGTCCTCGACGAGGATGACTGCGTCGGCGGGGAGGCCGGCCTTCTCGATCCCGGCGCGCAGCACAGCGGCGACGGCTTGGTTCGACCGCAACGCGGTGGACGAGCCGCGCAGAAGGGCCGCGTTACCGGCCTTCACGCAGATCCCGGCGGCGTCGCTGGTGACGTTGGGGCGGTTCTCGTAGATCACGGCCACGACACCCAGGGGCACCCGGGTGCGCTGGATCTCGAGACCGTTCGGACGACGGGTGCCGTCGAGGATCTCACCCACCGGGTCGGGCAGGCTCGCGACCTGCCGCAGGCCATCGGCCATCCCCTCGATGCGGGCCTCGGTGAGCCGCAGACGGTCGAGGGGGCCGGCCTCCATACCGCCGGCTGCGGCCGCCTCGACGTCGGCCGCGTTGGCCTCGAGGATCTCCGCCGACCGCTCGACGAGCAGATCGGCGGCACGACGGAGGGCGTCGTCCTTCGCGGCGGTCGAGGCGATGGCCAGCGTTCGGGAGGCCGCGCGTGCACGACGCCCGAGGTCGTCCACTGCCGTCGACATGCGAGCGAGTGTACCGGGTGCGTTTCGCGCGCCTCCGTGGAGCATCCCGCGATCGGCCGTCAGACGACGGGATCTCCGGGGGCAGCACGCGGATCCGGGTCGAGGAGCAGGACGGTGCCGTCGGGCTCGATGGAACCGAGCACGAGGAACTCACTCTTGAACCCGGCGATGCGCTTCGTCCCGAGGTTGACGGCCCCGACGACGAGGCGCCCCACGAGCTCGTCAGCGGAGTAGTTGGTGACCTGCGCACTCGTCCGCCGAGTGCCGACACCGGGTCCGAAGTCGACGGTCAGCTTCCAGGCAGGGGCGCGTGCCTCCGGAAACTCCTCGACCGCCTGGATCCGCCCGATCCGCAGGTCGAGGGCGAAGAACGCGTCGGATCCGACATCGGGCTTGGTCGGATCGGCGGACGCGGTCATCGGAGCCTTCCGAAGCGACGGGGTCGTGACGGGCCAGCGGAGGCGGAGGTGCGACCGGCTGAGCGAGACCCGGGTGGGGCGGGAT
>JANOWV010000327.1:0-3179 GCA_031418075.1 Actinomycetes bacterium | reverse complement strand
GGCTCGCGCTCAAGCCTGAGCGATTCGGCAGTTCGACGCTCGAGTTCTCGGCGAACGCGAAGAGAGCGCCGAGCAACACGACCGTTCCCCAATTCGGCAGCTCACCTGAAACAGCGAGTGCGACCGCAGCCGTCAAGGTGGCGACGACCAACGCTGCGCAATACACCCGGAATCGCGTTGAGGAGGCCATCGGGAACGAAAACGGGCGGAGGGGGCAGAACCTCGGCGAATGTTCGTCGAACAGACGCACCTGCTACCGCAGGCTCTTGCTCGCGCCGCCGGCAAGCAGCAGCGCCGCAACACTTGAGCCAATGATCGTAAGACGAACCATCACTCTCTTCATCATGGCGAATCCCCCCTTAGTCAGGGAACTCCCGCCGGCCTAGCTAGGGGCCGATGAGGTGACGCTCCGCTTCGAGGCTCCTTCGAGCCTCAGTGATTGCCGAGGCCCTGCCCGCTCCGTCCGTTCCTATCGCTCACCTCCCTCGAACTCGCCAGCTCGTAACCACACTGTCATCACGAGCCACACCAGTCTCATGGGAATGGGAGCCTGATGCAAGGGCGCGATTGCACTCGCGCTACCACTCTCCGCGCGAAAATTGGCAGAAACCAGTCACGAAGGGCACCATTCCCGTATCCTGTGGCCCAGGAGCGGGACCCTCCCTTGGAGGGCACTGAGGTGGGAGCGCTGGCATGCCCGAGGACCAACTGACCTCCGAACTCGACCTCCGCGCGCTTGAGGCCGAGTTCTGTCGACTCTCCGATGTCTTGGCAGCCCGCGTCGTCGCTGACGACGCCGGTCGCCCGGTCGAGGTCCACGTGCTCGCCGGTAGCGGGAAGCACGCAAAGCAGGTCGTCCGCGACATCCAGTCCGTGGCGCTCGCGTCGTTCGGCGTCGACATCGACCGCCGAATCGTCTCGGTCGTACAGCTCGGCGACGACAGCACGAGTGCGGAGCTCCCCGAGGTCAGCGCGAGCGGCAACCGCATGCGCATCGTTGGCATCGAGACCAGTAGCTCCGGCGTTCGGGGGTCCGTGAAGGTCACGCTCGGGTCCGGGACCAGCGAGGCCACGGGCTTCGCCGAGGGTCCGATGGCTGCGGCCACGCGGCCACGCCTCGTGGCCTTCGCGACACTCGACGCGTTGCGGCAGCTCGATCCGGGCGCCGAGCAGCTCGACGTCGCGAACGCCGTGCTCACACACTCGGCAACGGGCGATGTCGTCTTGATCACACTCGTAGTGGTCGACCCACCACATGAGTGGCTTCTGACGGGCTCGGCGATCGTCCACAACGTCTCCGACGACGCCGTCGTCCGTGGCGTTCTCGATGCCGTGAACCGGCGCCTCCGCCGCGTCGCGTCCGACCGCCCGAGCTCCTGAGCCGAAACGCATCGGTCGACGGTGCGCGGCCCGACCGTCGCTCTGTGCTCGTACCGACTCGGCGGCACCGACGGCGTCTCCGTCGAAGCCGCGAAGTGGGAGTGGGCCCTCCGGGAGCTCGGCTTCGAGATCCGGAGGATCGCCGGCGACTTCGCCGATGGGCTCCGCCCCGACGATACGTGGCTGGCGTTCCTGGCGATCGATCCACCGGTCGGCGCGACAGTCGAACCTGACGCCCTCGCCGCGGCGCTGGCCGGCGCGGACCTCGTCGTCGTCGAGAACCTGTGCTCGCTGCCGTTGAACGTGGAGGCGGCGACCGCGACTGCCGATGTCCTGGCGCGCCACGACGGCCGGGTGCTGTTCCACCACCACGACCTCCCCTGGGAACGTCCCTCACTCGCCGATGGCGACGCGTTCCCACCCCGACGCCCGAACTCGCTCCATGTGACAATCAACCAGCAAGCCCGTGACGCGCTGTCCGCCCGGGAGATCGAGTCGGTGGTCGTTCGCAATGCGTTCGATCTCGACCCCCTACCGGGCGACCGGGTGCGTACGAGACAGGCCTTCGGCTTCGCCGACAGCGACCTCGTGGTGCTCCAGCCCACTCGAGCGATCCCTCGCAAGGAGGTGGGGGCGGGGATCGCGTTCGCGGAATCGATACGGACGTCGATTCGGTCGGACGACCCGGACCGGATCGTGCGCTTCTGGATCACCGGGCCCGCGGAGGATGGTTTCGACGCCGATCTGGCCCGGCTGATCGACGCAACCTCGATACCCGTCACAGTCGGGCGAGCCCCGTCGCCAGCCGATGCGTACGCCGCGGCCGACATCGTCGTGCTTCCGTCGAGCTGGGAGGGGTTCGGCAATCCGGTGATCGAAGCGATCATCGCCGATCGTCCGCTCGCTGCCGCTCGGTACCCCGTGCTGTTGGAGCTCCTCGATCTCGGGCTGGCGATCCCCGGTCTCGACGACCCGCCCGCCATCGCACGCCAGGTTGGGCGGCCGGATCCGAATTCCGAGCCGAACCATGCATGCCTGCGCGCCCACTTCGACCTTGTCGACCTGCCCGACCGGATCCGAGCAGCACTCACGGCGATAGGTTGGGACCGTTGGTGAACGAGAGCGACGATCCGGTCCTGATCCGCCGCGCCCGGATCGCGCGGGCAGTGAAAGTCTCCAAGCGCGTCGGCTACTTCGCGCTCCTGGTGGCGATCGTCGCGTTCGCCGTCGCCAGCGTCAGCAGCTTCCCGAGCTGGCTCGTGGCCATGTCGATCGCCGGGCTGGTGGCAGCGACCGTGATCCTCCCGGTCCCGATCGTGTTCGGCTACGGGGTCCGCGCGGCGGAGCGCGAAGAGCGTCAACAGACCCGCTGACGCCCGGCGGGGTTCGATGGGCCAGGAGCGAAGGATCTAGCCTCGCGTTGCGATCGACCAGCCAGAGGAGTGAGAGATGCGGTATCGCCGATTCGGCAGCTCGGACCTCGAAGTCTCCGAGATCGGTTTCGGCACGTGGACGCTCGCCAGCAATTGGTGGGGCGAAGTCGAGGACAAGCAAGGACTCCTGCGAGCCGCGCTCGACGCCGGAATCAACTTCATCGACACGGCGCCCGTCTACGGCGCTGACGGCATCGGCGAGACGATGCTCGCCGACCTGCTCCGCGCCGACCGCGACGACATCGTGCTCACCACCAAGTGCGGCTACGACCTCGACGCGCCGCGGAAGTCCCCCGGCCAGTCGGAGCGCCCCCATGACTGGCGACCCGAGGCCGTCCGCAAGCAGCTCGAGGACTCGCTCCGCCG
>JANOWV010000326.1:0-2682 GCA_031418075.1 Actinomycetes bacterium | reverse complement strand
GCGACCTCGCGCCGCGCGACGTCGTCGCGCGCGCGATCGCTCGACGATGTGTGGAACGGGGGCTCGACCACCTGTGGCTCGACGCCCGCCCGATCAAGGGATTCGCGGCGCGGTTCCCAACGGTCTGGGCGTCGTGCCAGGCGGCCGGCCTCGACCCGACGAGTGACCTGCTCCCAGTCGCACCCGCCGCCCACTATCTGTCGGGTGGTGTCTGCACCGACCTCGACGGGGCGAGCGCGCTTCCAGGACTCTGGGCGTGCGGCGAGACCGCGTGCTCCGGTGTCCACGGTGCCAACCGGCTCGCGTCGAACTCGTTGCTCGACGGCCTCGTGTTCGGGTCACGGTGCGTCGACGCGATCGTGGCGGGCAAGGACGCGCCCGAGGCCACCGGCGTCCTGCGCGACCTGGTGCTCGGCGACGTGGTCGGCCCCGCCGTGGTGCAGGGTGCGGCGACGCGCACGTCGCGTGCCGAGGTGCAGCGCGTGATGACGAACGAAGCCGGGGTGCTGCGCGACGCCGACTCGCTCGGTCGCGCGGCCGAAGCCCTCGATGCGATGCACCCACCGGAACCCGAGGTCGCGAACTTGGTGCAGGTGAGCCGAGCGTTGGTCGCCGCGGCCCTACGGCGTGAGGAGTCACGCGGGACGCACACCCGGCTCGATCACCCCGAGACCCGCGACGAGTATCGCGGCCGGATCGTGTTCACGGCTGCGCACCAGGAGCTGGTGCCGCTTCCCGAGCCCGCGACGGCAGAGGCACCCCGATGAGCGCGGCTCGAGGCACGCCGGAGCTCGATCCCGTGCTCGATCCTCCTCGCCACCTCGTCCGAGAGGCCGTGGAACGGGCGCTGGCCGAAGACCTCGGCGCACTCGGCGACATCACCTCGGCGCTCCTCCCGGTAGGAGCGACGGTTATCGCAGATCTCGTGGCCCGCGCCCCCGGGGTGCTCGCCGGCACGGCGTGCGTCGACGAGGTGTTCGCCCAGCTCGACCCGCTGGTCCGGATCTCGTGGAGCTGTTCGGAGGGCTCCGAGATCGCCGTGGGAGCGGTACTCGGCACGATCGAGGGGCCGCTCCGGAGCGTGCTCACCGGCGAACGCAGTGCGCTGAACTTCCTGTGTCACCTCTCGGGCATCGCCACCGAGACGGCCCGGTACCGTGCCGCGGCCGGCGACCGGGCTGCGGTCTGCGAGACCCGCAAGACGCTCCCCGGCCTGCGGGCGCTCGAGAAGGCCGCGGTGCGTGCGGGCGGCGGGGTGAACCACCGCGGCTCGCTCTCCGACATGGTGCTCGTGAAGGACAACCACCTGGCCGGGTTCCGCGCCGCGGGGCTGGGCATCGCCGACGCCGTGGCGCGCGCCAGGGCGATGTGGCCGGGGCGAGGCGTCGAGGTGGAGTGCGACCGGCTCGAGCAGGTCGTGGATGCCGTCGCGGCGGGGGCCGATGTCGTGATGCTCGACAACATGTCGCCGCAGGAGGCGGGCGAGTGCGTCGCCGTCGTGCGCGGTGGGGCCCGCCCGGGGACCGTGCTCGAGGTCTCTGGCGGGGTGACGCTCGACACCGTCGCGGCGTACGCCGCGACCGGGGTCGACCTGATCTCGACGAGCGCCATCACCCAGTCGGCACCCGCGTTGGACATCGCGCTCGACGCGCGCACAGGGTGAGCTGACCATGCTGCTGGCGATCGACACCGGGAACACCCAGACCGTCATCGGGCTCTTCGACGGGCCCGAGCTGGCTGACCACTGGCGGATCGCGACTGTGGCCGAGCGCACCGCCGACGAGATGGCGCTGATGATCCAGCAGTTCCTCGGCTTCCACGGGTTCTCGTTCGACGAGCAGATCGACGGGGTGGCCGTGTCGTCTGGAGTGCCCCGCGTGACCGTCGAGCTACGAGCGATGACGGAGCGATACTTCGGGTTCCCCGCCCTCGTGCTCGAGCCCGGGGTGAAGACCGGGATGCCGATCCTCTACGACAACCCCCGGGAAGTCGGCGCCGACCGGATCGCGAACGCGGTCGCGGCGTTCGAGCAGTACGGGGGACCGTCGATCGTCGTCGATTTCGGGACCGCCAACACGATCGAGGCGATCAGCGAGAAGGGCGAGTACCTCGGCGGCGCGATCTTCCCGGGCATCGAGATCTCGATGGACGCGCTCTTCGGGGCGGCGGCTGCGCTCCGCCGCGTCGAGCTGGTCGCGCCGCGCAACGTCATCGGCAAGTCCACGGTCGAGTCGATCCAGTCCGGTGCCGTCTACGGGTACAGCGGGCAGGTCGACACCCTGGTCGAGATGTTCGAAGCCGAGCTCGGGGAGTGCACCGTCATCGCAACCGGCGGGCTCGCCGAGCCGATCATCAAGCACTCCCGAACGATCGACCACTACGAGCCATGGCTCACCCTGCAGGGGCTGCGCATCGTGTTCGAGAGGAACCGCGCGTGAGCGACCCCGCCTCGCCCGAAGAAGCGGCACCGATCACTGCTGCCGACGAGCGTTCCCGTCGGCTCGCGAAGCTCGATGCCCTGCGCGCCGACGGGGTCGATCCGTACCCGCTGCGGTTCGACCGGACGCACACGACGGCAGAGCTCCACGAGCACTGGGGTCACCTCGACGACGGCGCCGAGACCGACGACGTCGTCCGGGTCGCCGGCCGAGTGCTGCTCCTCCGGCGCCAGGGCAAGCTCAC
>JANOWV010000325.1:0-1588 GCA_031418075.1 Actinomycetes bacterium | reverse complement strand
ACCGCGGCGAAGGTGGCGGCACGGGCACGACGTAGTCGAGATCGTAGGCGCGCTGCGCCACGACGGCGCGCTTGGCGAGCGCGGCATAGCTGAGCCCCCCGAGGTAGGCGAAGTCTACCGAGACGCTGTCGCCGGGGTTGTAGCTGTTGGTCCCCGCCGTGTGGTGGACGACTGCGAACTTCAAGGAGGGCGCCGACACGGGCCCGCCCGAACAGGTGAACGGCAGGTCGCCGCCCCATGAGTCGCGAGAAACCATCGCCGGCTGCCCCGGAGGAGTCCCGGTCGGCGGTGCCGGTGGCGGTGCGGCGGGGACGCAGGCGGCGAGTGTCAGCGCACCGACGACGAGGAGCAGCGGGACGCGTCGGCGCGTACGCGTGCGCATCCGCCACGGCGACCATCCAAATGCGAACGCGCCGAGCAGCAGTGCGCCGCCGAACAGCAGGCCCGCGAATGCGAAACGACCCGGGCCGTCGATCGACCCGAGGACGCCCAGTGCGCCAGCGGATCCGTCGGGCGCGACGGCCGGGGTCGAGTCGACCGCCGCCACGGTGACATCGGTCGCGGTGCCGGCATCGACACTCACCCGCACGGCGCTGACATCGCTCCCGACCCAGACCGGGTCGGTGGCGTTCTCCGGCCCCGGAAGCGACGCGGCCCGGACTGCGTCGGCGGTGCCCGTGTCCGGGTCGGTGTCGTCGCCGGCGATGTGCTCGGCTGCGGCCCACGTCCCGTCGGCCTGCTGGGCCTCGACGGTGAACTCGGCGTTCGGGTCACCGTTCCAGCGCACCCCGACCAGCGTGGCGTCCACCTGTGTTTCCGCCGACGCCCACCCTGGGGTGACCGTCTCGGTCGGCGCCGAGAGGGCCACGTCTTCGGTGGTCGGCACGGGCGGAGGCGTGCTCTGGAGCGCCATGACAGGCGCACCCATCAGCACGAAGGCCAAGGCGGGGAGCAGGAGCAGTCGACGCATGGGGGGAGTCCTCGAGGTGATCGCGTACGGCCATGGGGTCACCAGCCGACTCCGCCCGCAGGTCCAGTCTCGCGCGCGGAGGTTCGCCCGACAACGGTCAGAGGATCGTCACATGTCGGATCGACCTTGAATCCGGCCCCGCCACTACCGTTGTCACCATGGCCCCAGCACCTTTCGAGCACGAATCAGCGGACCTGGCGACCTGGGAATCGTTGGCATCCAAGGAGCTGAAGGGTGCCGACCCGGCATCCCTCACCTGGGACACCCCCGAGGGGATCCCAGTGAAGGCGCTCTACACCGCCGCCGACCTCGAGGGGCTCGAGACGGTCGGTGGCCTCCCCGGGACAACCCCGTACGTCCGGGGCGTGCGGGCGACGATGTACGCGAATCGGGCGTGGACCATCCGCCAGTACGCCGGGTTCTCGACTGCCGAAGAGTCCAACGCCTTCTACCGCGCCAACCTCGCGGCGGGCCAGAAGGGCCTGTCGGTGGCCTTCGACCTCGCCACCCACCGCGGCTACGACAGCGACCACCCCCGCGTGGTCGGCGACGTCGGAAAGGCCGGCGTGGCGATCGACTCCGTCGAGGACATGAAGATCCTCTTCGACGGGATCCCGC
>JANOWV010000324.1:0-1639 GCA_031418075.1 Actinomycetes bacterium | reverse complement strand
CCCGCTTCGGCAGCGCGGCGCGCGATCGACGCGCACCGCGCGTGCGCGTACTGCACGTAATAGACCGGGTTCTCCATCGACTGCGCGGTCACCACATCGAGATCGAAGGTGAGCGCGGTATCGATGCCTTGGAGGAGGAACGTGAGTCGCGCGACGTCGGGGTCGACCTCGTCGAGGATGTCGGCGAGGGTGACGATGTCGCCGGTGCGCTTCGAGGCCCGTACGACCTCCCCACCCCGCACGAGCTTCACGAGCTGGCCGAGGATCACCTCCGGCTCGCCGTCGGGATGGCCCAGCGCGCGAAGCCCCGCCTGCACGCTCTTGACCTGCCCGTGGTGATCCGCCCCCCAGATGTCGATGAGATGGTCCCAACCGCGAGAGAACTTGTCCTCGTGGTAGGCGAGGTCGCCGAGGAGGTAGGTGGTGGAGCCGTCGGATTTCACGAGCACCCGATCGCGATCGTCACCGAAGTCCGTCGTCCGCAACCAGGTGGCTCCATCGGCGTCGAACGTGGAGCCGGCGTCGCGCAGGGTGTCGAGCACCCGCGTCACCTCGCCGCGCTCGTGCAACGTGCGCTCCGAGAACCACGTGTCGAACACCACGCCCACACGTCCGAGATCCTCATGGAGCATCGCCACGACGTCGCGGTAACCCCACTCGCGCGCCTGGTCCTCGGTGACCCCGTCGCCGATGTTGGCGCGCATGCGCTCGGCCATCTCGGTGACGTACGGACCCTGGTAGCCGTCCTCCGGTGGTTCACGACCTTCGTAGCGCGCGAAGAGCGATGCCCCGAACGTGTCCAGCTGATTCCCGGCGTCGTTGAGGTAATACTCACGATGCACCTCGGCGCCCTGGGCCGCGAGCACGTTCGCGAGCGCGTCACCCACCGCGATCCATCGTCCGCCACCCGCGTGGAGCGGACCCGTCGGGTTCGCCGAGACGAACTCGAGGTTGATGCGCTGACCCTTGCAACGATCGCTGTGTCCGTAGTCCTCGCCCTCGGCGACCACGACGCGGAGCAGGTCGTGGAGCCATGACGCTTGCAGGTAGATGTTGAGGAAGCCCGGTCCGGCGACCTCGACCCGGTCGAAGTGCGGGGGCGGATCGGCGGTGAGCGCTGCCGCGAGGTCGGCGGCGACGTCGCGCGGTGGACGACCTGCCGGCTTGGCCACCTGCAACGCCAGATTCGTCGCCCAGTCGCCGTGCTCCACCTGCTTCGGCGGATCCAGCGTGATGCCACCCGCCGGCTCCGGGAGACCTACGGCTGCGAGCGCGCGGCTGAGATGGTCGGCGATCTGGTCACGCATCGTCCAGCGAGCGTACCGGCCGACCTCTGCGAGCCTGCTGCCATTGGGCTCGACGACCTCCACCCGCGCCGCCGCTGGTGACCCGGGCCATCGTCGCGGTCCCTATCCTGGGGAGGCGCACCACTCTCTGGAGGAGACGACGCACATGGACGCCGATGCAAGCACCACGGACCCCGTGAAGCCCGAGGTGCTCGACGCGACCGGTCCCGGCGGTGGGACCGCCGACGGTGCCGCGCCCGGTGCACCGCTCGGCGAGGGTCTGAACAACGGCGAGGTCGAGGGCGAGCAGGTCACCCGCCCGACGAAGCTCATCCGCATCGCATCGATGGTGC
>JANOWV010000323.1:0-4008 GCA_031418075.1 Actinomycetes bacterium | reverse complement strand
GCTCCCGGTCTTCCTGCTGCTGGTCGCCATCGTCACCTGGGTGGTAGTGGGATGGGCGCTGCGTCCGGTAGCGCGCATCCGCTCCGAGGTGGCGGGGATCGGCGACCGAGAGCTCGACCGGCGCGTCCCGGAGCCGGGCTCGGGCGATGAGATCGACCGCCTGGCGCGGACGATGAACGGCATGCTCGCTCGGCTCGAGGCCTCTGTCGAGCGCCAGCGTCGGTTCGTCGCCGACGCCTCGCACGAGCTGCGCAGCCCGCTCACCGTGATGCGCGCCGACCTGGAGGTCGATCTCGCCCACCCGGATGCCGCGAACTGGCATCGGACAGAGCAAGAGGTGCTGAACGAGACCATCCGACTCGAACGCCTCGTTGATGACCTGCTCGCGCTCGCCCGCTCCGACATGGGGTCGGCCGCTGTCCCCGAGCATCTGGTCGACCTCGACGAGATCGTCCTCGAGGAGGCGCGGCGCGGCCCCGTGAGCGACGGTGTGACTGTGGACGTCTCGAAGGTCTCGGGGGCGCAGACCCGCGGTGATGTGTCGTCGCTCCGACGGGTCGTGCGGAATCTGCTCGACAACGCGCGTACGCACGCTCGTCATACG
Organism: Actinomycetes bacterium; assembly: GCA_031418075.1. Taxonomy (GTDB): domain Bacteria; phylum Actinomycetota; class Acidimicrobiia; order IMCC26256; family PALSA-555; genus DASUAO01. Next base: position 3,404 of record JANOWV010000323.1, on the reverse strand, counting down.
GTACGGGTCGAGCTCGTGGAGACCGACGGCTCCGTGGTCTTCACCGTCAGCGACGACGGGTCGGGCGTCGGGCTCCCCGATCGCGAACGGATCTTCGAACGGTTCGCGCGAGTCGACGACGCGCGCGATCGGGAGCGGGGCGGTGCGGGCCTCGGGCTCGCGATCGTGCGCGAGGTCGTGCAGGCACACGGCGGCGATGTGCGAGTCGGCGATTCCGAGGTCGGCGCGTGCTTCGTGGTGGTCCTGCCGGCAAGTGGCGCCTGAGACGAAGAGCGCAGCCGCTCGAACCCCTCAGCAGGTCCCGCTGGTCGTCTGCACCCCGTTCGGGCAGCGGGCGGCGGTCAGGTCCGCACCGCTGAGGTTCGCACCGGTGAGGTCCGCTCTGGTGAAGTCCGCAACGATGAGGATCGCGCCGGAGAGGTTCACGCCGCGCAGGCTCGCCCCGACGAATCTCACCGATATGAGGCTGCGGCCCGAGAGCTCGGCTCCATCGAGGTTCAGGCCGCTCACGTTCATACCGACGAGCGACGTCGCGTTCTGGGGGTGGGCTTCGCGGAGCACGGTGCCGGAGAGGTCGGCGCCGGACAGGTCGGTGTCGCGCAGATCCGCGCCCGTCAGATCGGACCCGGCAACCGCCTCAGCAGTACTCGATCGCCGACGCGGTGTCGACGCCGTCATCGACGGCGTGACGGACGGCGAGCAGGCAGCCTTTGACGCCGGCCAGCTCTTCGCGGAGCGCAGAGATCTGCAGCGAGACGTCGTTGGGCGTCGCGGGCGATGCGCTCACCGAGAGGAGTCCCGCGAGCTGCTGGTCGAGCCGATCGACGTTGGCCATGACGTTGTCGAGGTCGGGTGGCGCCACCACCGCCGGGGTTGGCCGCGAGGCCACGATCTGTGCGGTCTCGGCGCGTTGCCAGACCAGCATGATCGCCGCGATGAGCGCGAGAGCGAAGACCGATGCTGCGATGAAGGCGGCGCGTCGGATTCGCAGACTCGGGCGACCGGTCACGCTCTCGACATGCGCGAAGGGCAGGGAAGTGGGGGACGCCTCAGGCTCCGGGAAGACGTCGTCGCGGAGGTCGTCGACCTCCTCGTAGAGCTCTTCCCGGATGTCCTCGAGGTCGGTGTCGAGATCGGCGCGGAGCTCGGCACCCAGATCGGCACCCAGATCGGCTCGGAGATCGGCGCGCAGGTCCTGGCGGAGGTCCTGGCGGAGGTCCTGGCGGAGGTCGTCGCGGAGGTCGTCGGCCAGGTCGTCGCGGAGGTCGTCGTAGAGGTCGTCGCGAAGGTCGTCACGCAGCACGACGAACGACGGCTCGGCCGGGGCGAGCCAGGCGATCGGGTTCGCCGGTTGTGAGAACGGAGGTGCGGTCGGCGGGGCTTCCACCTCGGGACGCAAGACTCGGATCACGGCTTCGGAGCCGTGTGCGCTCGCGCTCCCGTTGCTGGCACCGTGCGTGGTGACACCGGACGTGGGCGCGGCCGTGGGCGCGTGGGAACCCAGGTCGTCGGGTTCGATCACTCGCGGCTCGGCCATGGCCTTGCCAACCTCCCCGCCCGGCTCGGTCAGCCGTGGCGCCCAGATCGGCAGTGTAGAACGCTCTCCGTGGTATGCGCCACTGAGCGTGGTGTATGCGATGCCTGCCCAGGTCTTGTCGGGCCTGGTGGAGCAGGGCCCGGCCTTCGAATTTCCTGGCGGGTCGACCCGCTCGGTGTGGCTCACCATGGGGTTCCGCCGCCATCAGCAGGGATGGCAGGTCGTACACGGGACACTGCTCGGTAGGCATTCCCGACGAGGAGGTCGTCGAGCTCACGCAGCGCTGGTCGGGATGATGTCCGCGCCCTCGCTGTCGGTGGCAACCCCGTCGACGTAGGTCACGGTCCGCGTCCGTACGGACGGCACGGTGGGGCCGGGCACGATCGGGCCGACCAGGTTGAGCGGGTCGGCGCCGTTCACGGTGACGCGTTCACCGTTGCGAGCCTGCTTGCGGACGTGCGTGAGCTGCTCGACGGCCGCCGGCAGCGCGTACTGCTCGCCCGTGAAACCCGTCGCGAAGCGTCCGCCCCGCACGAGGCCCCGGTCCTCGAGGCGGCGCAGCGCCCACTGCACGTCCCGCCACGGGACGCGGAGCGAGTCGCGGACCGCCAGGTCGCGGAACACGACCCCCCATCGATTGAGGAGCTGCTCGGCGACCGCCTCGGCGAGCTCCTCGCGATCGTGATGGCCCGCGTCGCCGCTGGGGGCATCGCCATCCGGAGCGGCGGCAGCGACGAGGGACCATCGTCCGGGAGCGACGCCCAGGCTCCTCCCGCCGCGCACCAGACGCGAGAGGCGTCGTGCGTCGTCGGCGCGTCGTCGGCCGGCCATCCTCGCTCTGATCGACGCGAACCCATCGCTGGTGAGCAGGCCGCGAGCGACACCGTCCCACAAGGCGCGCTCGATGTCCTCGGGGAGGCGACGGGTGGCATCGGCGAGCTCGCTCGCGAAGCATGCACCTCGCGCGCGCAGCGTCGCGATGACTTCGCTCGTCGCGCCCACCGTTGGCTCTACCGGCGGCGCGTCGCCCCGAGCGGCTTCGAGGAGCCAGGGAAGATCGTCGCGGAACACGACGGTGATCGGCGTGGCCTTCGACGGCGCGGCGGCGGGGGCATCGGCGTCGTCACGAGCCCGAGGCGACAGGCGGAGCCAGGCGACCTGGCCCTCGTGGCAGCAGCGGTCGAGCCACGACGGGTCGTACCCCCGCAGGCGAGCGGTGAAGAGCTCCGGCTCCCAGGCGACCGCAGGTGCCTCCCAGCCCTGGAGCTGCTCGATGACCGCGACGAGTCCGGCGGCCCCGCCGAGCTGTGTGCCCGGCGCGACGTGCTGCCAGCGGAGCAGGAACCGCATGAGGTCCTGGGCGGTGGCCGGCTCGACACGGTCGCGGCGGGAGCCGCGCGAATACGAGTGCATGCGGGCGAGCAGCCGCCGAGCAACCCATTGCGGACCGTCGACTCCGGGCTGGTACCGACCCTGGAGCGCGGTGCCTTCCTGTTCGAGCACGGCGAGCGCGATGGCGACCCGCGTGCGCGGCACCGCGAGCGCTTCGCTCAGCTCGTCGGTCGTGGTGATCCCGGTGATCTCGAGGTGGCCGCGTACCAAGCGCGTGAGCGCGGCGCCGTCGCCGGCGAGTGCGCCTCGAGCGACCTCGAGCTGCTCCGTGGTGCACCACCGCCGGGTGCCCTCCAGGTCGATGACCTGTCCGCGCCCGCGGTCGACCAGCTCGGCCCAGAGGCTGGCCCAGTCGGGCCGACCAGGAGTGCAGACCAACGACGAGACGAGATCGTGGAGGTCGTCGGCCGAGGTGGGTATCGGCGTGATCTCGGCGTGCACCCGATCGATGGCTTCGGGGTCGAGCGAGCCGATC
>JANOWV010000322.1:0-4085 GCA_031418075.1 Actinomycetes bacterium | reverse complement strand
GCCCGCCAGCGACGCGCGATCGCCACGTCGGGGGCGATGTTCTCGTACGCGAGCTTGTTCCGGAGGAGCCGCAGGAACCGACCGTGGCGAATGCCCGACCACGTCGTCTCGCTGAACTCCGAGCTGCGCTGGAGGTCGAGGTACATCAGGGCGAGCTCGTGATGGGCGAACCGTCGAGCGGCTGCAACCATCGGCTCGGCGACCCCGAGTGTGTGCGCCGTCCGGGCGATCGATGCCGCGAGCACGGATGGCACCGGGTGCAGGACGAGCTCGAGCGTCACCATGATGTGCACGGCGAGCAAACGGAGCCCGGGATCGGCGACCGCGGTGGCCATGGACGTGGCGTCGAGGATCGAAACATCGCGAGGTTCGATCGACGTGAGGAACACATGGCGGGCCATCGCGTCGAGGAGGTCCCACTGCAGCGGTGTCGGATCGGCTGCTGATGTCGTCACCGCCCCGACAACCCCGCCGAGGATGGATCGGACCGTCGTCCCGGACAACCCCAGCCAGAGGTGACTGGTCGTCGGACTCACGAGGAGGTGGAAGCGCTCCCGCTCGGGAACGGCTTCACCAGACAGAACTCGTTGCCCTCGGGGTCCGCCATCACGTGGTGCATGTCGCCTTCGCTCTCCTCGACGACGTCGATGAGCCGACCGCCGAGCTGCTCGATCCGGTTGGTGGCGTCGTCGAGGTCGTCGACCTCCACGTCGGGACGGACCGGGAACCCCGAGCTCTGCTCATCACGCGGTTGGAAGGCGAGGTAACCGCCACCCCGGCCCGGTTCGAGTCGGATCCAGTCGTCGAACTGCTCGGCGATCGGAGCGCCGAGGACCGCGCTCCAGAAGGCCGCGAGCAGCTCGATGTCGTCGGCATCGATCGCGATGCCGCGGAACCAACCGATCCCCGCGCCGCCCTTGCCACCTCGTGCGCCCTGGGTTGCCACGAACGCAACTTACTCCGCGGGCGCGGTCGGTTCCTCCGGCGCAGCGGGATTCTGAGGCGAGATCGGACGGTCGCCTGCCCCCGCGGCGGACGCCGCGGGGGCACGCTCGGCCCGCGCTGCGAGCACGATCGCGATGAGCGCGAGGATCCCGGCGGCCAGCCCGGCGTTGGACGCCAGCGGTCGATCGAGCGCGAAGTCGAAGAGGTACTCCGCCGCCCGACCTGATGCCGGTGCCTCAACGACCGTCAACAGGGCGGCGAGGGCGAGCATGGTGAACGCTCCGGCGGCGACCGCCCGTGGGCCCCGCCAGCGATCGAGACCGATCGCGGCGACCGCCGCGAGCCCACCGACGATGCCGCCGACCCCGGTGCCGATCACGACGAGCACGCACCAGCCCGCGATCGGGAGCCACCGAGCGCGCGCCCCGTCGCGCATGGCCGTACTCATCGGATCCGTCCCCGAACGACGAGGATGACGCAGCCGAGGAGCCCGAGGGCGCTGACGAGCAGCGCCATCGTGTATCCACCCTGGTCGGACCGTTCGCCCACGAGGACGTGGGTCCCCTTCGGGACTTGCCAGGCGGCCTGGCCATCGAGGGAGATCTGGGTGCCGGCGTCACCGCCGTCGATCGTGGCCGACCAGCCCGGGTCTGAGGAGGCGCCGGAGATCACGTACGCAGGAGCCGGGGTGATGACCTTGACCTCGAAGTCGGTGCGGCCGCGGCGTACCGTGCCCACCCAGGTGCGTGCCACCGCAATGCGGCTGCGATTGGTTCCCGGACTCGACAGCCAGATGCGACGTACCGGCGTGTCCTTCGCGACGACGACGGTGTGGTTTCCCGGACCCAGCGTGACGGAAGCGCAGCCGGCTGCGGTGGCATCCGAGTCGGCCGTGTCGACGGTGAGGCGGACGAGCACGGGTTGGCCGTCGATCGTGATCCCGACATCGCGACACTGGTCGGAGACCGTGGACGGGTCGAACGGACCAGTGGCTCGCAGGAACAACTCCCGGGTCCCGAGGAGACGGAACCGACGGCGCAACGTCGGCTCGACAACTTCGTCGTCGACCGGGTCGAGACGCGAGAGCTGGAACGTGAGCGGAGCGGCCTCGAGGAGTCGAGCGAGCTCGGGGTGCTGTGCCGCCCGTCGGACGAGGTCGCTGGGGAGCTGCACGGTCTCGCGCAGGTCGAGCCCGTCGATGTGCGCGTCGGCGACTCCGACGAGCGTGCGGTCCGTGCCCGCGACGGCCGCGATCCGCAGCTCGATCGAGTCGGTGCGGAGATCGGGAAGCGACGCGCGCACTCGGCCGTCTGTGACAGGAAGCGCAACCGAGGTGCCGTCGGACAGGATCGCGTCCAGCCGGGTGATGCGCATCGGGTCGGGCGCGGTGTCGGTTGGGGTCGCCGACGTGGTCGTGAGACGGATCGACGACAAACGCTGCGGGCGACGCAGCTCCACCCGGATCCATTCGTCGAGGGGATCGACGAACTCGGGATTGATCTCCCACGCGGTGGTCGCGTCCGCGTCGAACGCGTTGCTCGGGCGGTAGTAGGCCTGGGGGAGAGGTGTGCGTCCGTACGACGACGCATGGATGCTCGTCGCATCTGGGTAGTGGACCACGCTCTCGCTCCCGGGAAGCGCGAAGAGATCCTGGGCGGGGCGGTCGAGCTCCTCGCCGGCGGCAAGCGTGTACGAGCTGCGCGCGACCGTGTCGAAGAGGGGGATGTTGCGGACCCGACGTCGGTCGGAGTCGGTGACCACGACCTCGGACCCCTGTGCGAGGAGGCGCTCGAGCTCGCCCGTCGAGGCCGTGCCGGTGTATCGGATCGGTCCCCGCGCGTCGAGGAGGCCCCGGCGGGCGAGTCCGGGCCACGCGTCGCCGTCGCCCGACACGAGCAGTGGCGGCGACGCGTCTGCCCGGGCGAGGCCGGAGAAGTCATCGACGGTGTACACCTCGATCGGCGGGAGCACGGCCTCGTCGGGGGCGTCCGTGCTCGACAAGACGTTCTGGCCTGCCGCCCCGAACACCTGCACGGCGGTGAGGTCGGGATCGGAGCGCAGCGTGTCGAGGCTCGCAGGTCGCGGTCGGTGGGTCGTGGACCAGTCGAGGTCGTTGCGGATGAGCACGTACCGGACACCGAGACGGGCGGCGATCGGTCCGAGCACGCCGGGCTCGTAGGTCCCCGACCCGATGTAGTCGTCGAGGGCCGCGACGAGATTCGCGCCCTCGGCGGTGCCGGACCAGAGGCTCAAGAGCCCGCGCGAGATGGTGGGCCGGGTGATCAGGCCTTCGAGGATGTCGTCGCCGGTGTTCCCCCAGGTGTACGCGCCATAGGCGGAGGACGGGAGGACCAGGACTCGGCCGTCGCCCGGACGCGAGTCGAGCCAGTCGGCGGCCTCCTGCCAGTACGCAGGAATTGCCCGGGCGCCATCGGCGGGGGAGTACAGGCGCCCGGTCCAGAAGGGGAACGACCCTGCGAGTACGACTGCGACCACCGCGGTGAGGGCGCCAACGCGCACGGCCCGGACGCGTCGAGCTGAACCGGTGACCCGCCCGGCCGCGCGGAGCGCGCCCGCGACGCCCATCGCAGCGAGGCCCGCGACCCCGAACGCGACCAACACGCCGGCCTTGTGTCCACTTCGGATCGCGAGGAATCCAGGGAAGTGGTCGAACCCCCAGAGCAGCAGCCGACCGTACGGTGAGGTGTCGTCGAGCGGGTATGCGCCGACCATCAGGACGAGGCCCAGCACCATGATCGCGCCGAACAGCAACCGCGGTCGCCACCGCGAACGCCACAACGCCGCGAGTGCTGCGAGTGGCGCCGCGAACGTGAGGAGCACGACCGGCGTCCAGAAGAAGCGCGCGAACTGGGGGAAGATCGCGCCGCGGGAGTCGCCCCAGTATGCGAGCCAGAGCCCGAGACCTCGCCAGGACTCTGGCCATGACGACGGGCGCGAGATCTCACGGACGGTCTCGGTGAGCGCCAGGTTCTCTTGGTTGATCGCTCCGCTCGCTCGAATCGTCGCGAGCGCCGCGGCCGAGACGACGAGCGTGAGTCCCCCGGCGCGGGCCATCCAAGCGCCGACGCGTCGCCACGACACCGTGCGTTCGACGAGGACGAGGTAGAGCGCCCCGGGGA
>JANOWV010000321.1:0-2213 GCA_031418075.1 Actinomycetes bacterium | reverse complement strand
CGTTCTCCGCGTACCTGCACGGCAACAACGACACGACGGGTGCCGAGCGCGCGCTCGCGTCGATCACGACGGGGTTGCAGTGGCGGCTGGTGCAGGCCCCGGTCTGCGTCATCGGGGACCCGACGCCGACGGACCTGGCGGCATGCCAGGAGCTCGGAGCCAGCGTCGCCGCGGGGCTCACCCTCGACGCTCCCTGATCGGGCGCCCCGATCGACGCCTCGACGGGACGACCCGCTGAACACCGTCCGCCCGGACCCGGGCGAACCTCAGTCTGCGTCGAAGGTGTGGGAACCGAAGTCCACCTGGTGGGCCGGAGCCGGTCGGGCGACGAGATAGCCCTGGATCCGGTCGCATCCCATCGCGCGCAGATGACGGGCCTGGGCCTCGGTCTCGACCCCTTCGGCCACGGTCTCGAGATGCAGGGACTGCGCGAGCCGCACGATCGCCTCCACGATGGCCGTGGACTCGGGGTCCTCGCCCAGCCCCTCGACGAAGGAGCGGTCGATCTTCAGCGCCTCGACGGGGAACCGCTTGAGGTAGGCCAGCGACGAGTACCCGGTTCCGAAGTCGTCGATGGCGAAGTGCACGCCGATGCCGCGCAACGTGTCGAGTGCGCCGGCGACGTCGGAACCCTCCTCCATCAGGATCGACTCGGTGACCTCGAGCCACAGCTGGTCGGCTCGCAACCCGGTGCTCGACAGCGCGTGCATCACGATGTCGGCGAACCCGGGATCGGTCAGCTGGCGGGGCGAGAGGTTGACGTGAAGCATCTGATCGGAGCCACACTTCCCCGCCCGCTGCCATTGGGCCATCTGGGCACACGCGGTCTCGAGGATCCATGCTCCGAGGACCGGCATGAGCGCGGTGTCCTCGGCGATGGGGATGAACTCGTCCGGGGGGATCGATCCGAGCGTCGGGTGCTCCCAACGCGCGAGCACCTCGACGCCGACGATCGTTCCGCTCACCGCGTCGGCGATCGGCTGGAAGTGCCCCACGATGGCGCGTGTGTCCACCGCGCTGCGCAGGGCCTCGTGGACCAGCAGCTTCCGCGACACGGCGGCGCGCAGCTCGTGGTCGAACACCTCGGTGCGGGCACGACCACGTTCCTTGGACCGGTACATCGCGACGTCGGCATGGGACAGCACCACCTCTGGTGACGTGTCCTGGTCCGACAGGAACGCGATGCCGATGCTCGGCGTGACCACCAGCTCGCGACCCGAGGGCAAGCGGAACGGCCCGCTCACTGCGTCATTGATCCGGTGGGCGAGCGCGGTCGCGTCGGCCTCGTCGCGGAGGCCCGGGCTGACAACGATGAACTCATCGCCGGCGAGACGGCCGAGACGATCGTCGGGCCGGATCACCGCGGCAGTCCGGGTGGCGATCGTCTGGAGGACCCGGTCGCCGACCGCGTGACCGAAGGTGTCGTTGATCGTCTTGAACCGGTCGAGGTCGAACACGAGCACCGCGACCTTCGTCCCATTGGCACACGCGGGGCCGGCCGCGTCGGTGAGCGCGGCGATGAGGACATCCCGGTTCGGGAGGCGCGTCAATGGATCGTGGGTCGCCTGGAAGCTCAGCTCGTCCTCGACGCGCTTGCGATCAGTGATCTCGAGGAAGGTCCACACCACCGATCCGGCCGAGCCGCCTTCCTCCACGAGCGGGCGCGCGCTGGTAGAGAACCAGCGCCGGGGCCCTCCGTCGTCGATGCCGACGATGACGCGTCGCTGGGCCTGCCCGGTTCGGAGCGCGCGCGCTACCGGGTGGTCATCAGCGTCGAGGGCTGCCCCGTACTCGGTGATCATCGGCGCTTGGTGCAAGAGGCGGTTGATGTGGATGTTCGGGACCACCCACGCACCCATGAGGCGCTGGGCGGACTCGTTCACCGAGGTCAGCTCGCCGCCGGGGCCGATGACGATCACCCCTTCGTCGAGCGACGCGACGACCGACGCGTAGCGCGCCTCGGCGGCGCGACGCTCGACGCGTTCGGTGAGGTCGGTGCACACGGCGACCGATCCGGTCGGTTCGCCGACGTCGTCACGGAGCGGCGCGACGGACACGCTCACCGGGATCTCGGTGCCGTCGGCGCGGTGGTGCATCTGCTCGCCGGCGCGTATTCCACCGTGCTCGTCGATTGCAGACGAGCCGAGCAGGTCCCCGACCGGCTGCCCGATCGCGTGCTCCGCCTCCCGCCGGTACAGCACCTCGGCGGCCGG
>JANOWV010000320.1:0-2053 GCA_031418075.1 Actinomycetes bacterium | reverse complement strand
CGCCGCAGTTCGACGACCGTCGCTCGTACCAGATGGATCCCCCGAACGCGCGTGAAGCGCTCGACGAGACCACGCTCGATGTGGGCGAAGGTGCCGACATGGTGATGGTGAAGCCGGCGCTCGCGTACCTCGATGTCATCGCCGATCTCCGCGCCGCGGTCGACGTACCGGTCGCGGCGTACCACGTGAGTGGGGAGTACGCGATGGTGCAGGCCGCAGCCGCCAACGGCTGGATCGACGGCGATACCGTCGCGCTCGAGCACCTCACCGCGGTGAAGCGTGCCGGCGCCGACTTCGTGCTCACCTACTTCGCTCGTCATGTCGCAGAGCGACTCCTGTGAAGCATGTCGCAGAGCGACTCCTGTGAAGCATGTCGCAGAGCGACTCCTGTGAACGATGTCGCAGAGCGACTCCAATGAAGCATGTCGCAGAGCGACTCCAATGAGACGCCGAGTCGAGCGAACTCGTTGACCGAGTCCCTGCACGCTCGTGCCCTCGCCCGCATCCCGGGCGGGGTCTCCTCACCCGTCCGCTCGTTCGCATCGGTCGGCGGCGACCCCTTCTTCGTGGCCAGCGCGTCGGGCGCGCGCATCGTCGACACCGACGGCAATGAGTACCTCGACTACGTCCAGTCGTGGGGTGCGTCGATCCTCGGGCACGCCCATCCGAAGGTCGTGGATGCGGTACGGGTCGCGGCGGGTCGCGGCACCTCCTACGGCGCACCCACGGAAGCTGAGGTCGAGCTCGCCGAGGTCATCGCCGACCGGGTGCCCTCGGTCGACAAGGTCCGCTTCGTGTCGTCGGGGACCGAAGCCGCGATGACGGCCATGCGCCTCGCCCGAGGTGCGACGGGACGCACGAAGGTGCTGAAGTTCGCCGGTTGCTACCACGGCCACGTCGATGCCCTACTGGTGAGCGCGGGCAGCGGCGTCGCCACGCTCGGGTTGCCCGGATCGGCCGGTGTCACGCCGGGAGCCGTGCAGGACACGATCGTGGTCCCCTACAACGATGTCGCTGCCTTCGACGCCGCGCTCGACGCGCACGGCGCCGATCTTGCCGCGGTCTTCGTGGAGCCGATCGCCGCGAACATGGGGTTCGTCCCGCCCGACGACGGGTATCTCGACCACCTCCGGGCCACCTGCTCGAAGGTCGGAGCGCTCCTCGTGTTCGACGAGGTCATCACCGGGTTCCGCGTCGGGCCACAGAGCGCGCAGGGACGGTTCGGGATCACGCCCGACCTGTCGATCTTCGGCAAGGTCGTGGGCGGCGGTCTGCCGTTGGCGGCCGTTGGCGGGCCGGTCGCGATCATGGACGAGCTCGCGCCGGTCGGCGCCGTCTACCAGGCCGGAACACTCTCGGGGAACCCGCTCGCCACGGCCGCGGGGCTCGCCGTCCTCGCGGAGCTCGACGCGTCGGCATACGAGCAGCTCGAGCGCACGGCGACGCGGCTCACCGAAGGGCTCCGAGCGGCAGCCGATGCCGTCGGCGTCGCAGTGCAGGTCCCACGGGTGTGGACGATCGGCGGGTTGTTCTTCACTGACGAGCCGGTTCGCAACTACGCCGACGCCCAGCGTGCAGACGCCAAGCGGTACGGAACCTTCTTCCACGGCATGCTCGAACGGGGTGTGTTCCTCGCGCCGAGTGCGTTCGAGTCGCTGTTCCCGAGCCTGGCGCATACCGACGCCGACATCGACCGCACGTTGGAGGCGGCCGCCGAGTCGCTGAACGACCTGGAACGCTGAGCGCCAACGGTCCGCTTCCCGTTCTCGTGACGGATCGCGCCCTCCCACCCGTTCTCGTGACGGTTTCGGCACTCATGAGGGCGCAGAGTGTCACCGGAACGGCCGGAAGGGCGGCCAACGTCACGAGAACGGGTGGGGGGCGGGGTGGCGGTGACCGAGCCGCTCGGCGACTCGGCCCAGCGCGGCTGCTAGCCGAGCCCCAGGAGGTCGGTGATCGTGCCGGCCCACGAGGTGGCGTCGAAGCCCTCGGTCCGGACCGCGGCGTCGACCGCAGCGACCGCGGGGTGGGAACCGACCACAGCCGCGAGCTG
>JANOWV010000319.1:0-6572 GCA_031418075.1 Actinomycetes bacterium | reverse complement strand
GGCTCGTGCACGAGCAGCTCGGCGCGGCCGGCGTACCGGTCCACGGTCCGTCCCCGCGTCGCCTGAGCGACAGTGCCGCGGGTCGCCTCTTGGCCGGACTCCTCGCGCTCCCCGACCGCGACTTCCGGCGCGACGCGCTGGCCGAGCTGTTCGCGTCGGTACCCGTCCGGGAGACCCCGGGTGGGCACACCGTCCCCGGGCCGCTCTGGGACCGCCTGTCGTGCGAGGCGAACGTCGTCGCCGGACTCGAACAGTGGGAGCAGCGGCTCGCGCACCGCGCCTCCGAACGACGACACGAGCTCGAGCGCCGGGCCCAGCATGCCGGGACCCCCTTCGCTGAGACCCGGTTCGCTGAGACCCGGTTCGCTGAGACGGCGGTCGACACCACGCTCGAGCACTGTGAGCGACTCCACCGCTTCGTCGTCGACCTCGCCGTACGGCTCACGCCACCCACCGAGCAGTCGTGGCAGGCGCTCGCCACCTGGGCCGACGGCCTCCTCACAAGGTACTTCGGCCCGGCCGCACCGGCACACGCCCCCGACGGCGAGGCAGTCGCCACCGAGAAGGTGCGCGGCATCGTCCGCGGCCTCGCCGTGCTCGACGAGCTCGCGGCGCCGGCGTCGGTGCTCGCGCTCCGACGCGCGCTCGACGAGCAGCTCGACGTAGCGGTCGGCCACGTCGGGACATACGGCGACGGGGTGATGGTCGCACCCCTCGGCGCGCTCCTCGGCACCGACCACGACCAGCTGTTCGTCCTCGGCATGCGCGAGGGCGCGTTCCCCCCGGCCGTGCGCGACGACCCACTCCTCCCCGACCGCGACCGGCCCGACGGGTTGCCCGGACGGGCGACTCGCACCCGCCGGGAGCGCACCGACTGGCTCACCGCGCTCGCGTCAGCACGCGCTCGGACGCTGTGCGTCCCCCGCGCCGACGCTCGCGCCCGCAGAGGGACACGCCCCGCCGCCTGGCTCCTCGAGACCGCGAGCACGCACGCCGGGCAGCACCTCGGCGCGGCCGACCTCGAACCCGACACGTCCATCGCGCGAGCAGCCGACGACGCGGGCTGGTACCGCGTCGTGCCGTCGTTCGCGGCCGGCCTCACCGGCACCGGTACCGCGGCGACGCTCCAGGAGCTCGACGTCCGCTCGCTCGTGTCGAGCACCCGAGACACGCTCCGGCACCCCCTCCTCAGAGACGACACCCGCCTTGCAGCCGGAATGCGAGCACAGCGGTCCCGCGCCGGGTCCACGATCGACGAGTGGGACGGCAAGCTCGACACCCGCATCGCGTTCGGTGGGTCCAACACCGTGCTCTCGCCGTCGGCGCTCGAAGCATGGGCCGGGTGCCCGTTCCGGTACCTGCTCTCACACGTCCTCAGGGTTCGCCGCGTCGAACGACCCGAAGCGCGGGACCGGATCGACGCTCGGGTCCGTGGGACGCTCGTCCACGACGTCCTCGAGACGTTCCTGCGCGCCCATCCGCGAGCAGATCCCGAGCACGCCTGGTCCCCTGCGGAGCGCACTGCGCTGCAGGAGCTGGCCCAGGCCCGATGCGACGAGGCTGAAGCGGCGGGCCTCACCGGCCGCGCGCTCCTCTGGGCCATCGACCGACCCCGGCTCCTCCGCGAGCTCGACGAGCTGCTCGACCTCGACGAGCAGGTGCGCGCCGAGCACCGGCTCGTACCGGAGGGTTTCGAGGTGCCCTTCGGCAACCCCGAAGACGAGCTGCCCCCGGTCACGATCCCCCTCCCTGACGGGCAACCGGTGCACTTCCGTGGCCGCATCGACCGGATCGACCGCAACCTCGACGGCGGTATCCACGTCTTCGACTACAAGACCGGACGGCCCGACGTCGGCCGCGACCAGCTCGCCGACGACCCGGTGATGCAGGGCCGCAAGCTCCAGCTCGCGATCTACGGGCTGGCTGCCCGCCCGCTCGCGTCCGACGGTTCGGTTGACGCGTCGTACTGGTTCACCCGCGAGGATCCCGACGACGCCATCGTGGGGTTCGCGGTCGACGACGATGCCGAGGCCCGGCTCGTCGAAGTCGTCGGAGTGATCGGCGAGGGAGTCGCGTCGGGTTCGTTCCCCGCGTATCCGGGGAAGGACGATTACTGGAACGGTCCGACGCGTTGCTACGAAGTCCGTTGCGATTTCAAGCGACTCTGCCCCGCCGACCGGGTTCGACGCTTCGAACGGCGCCGGGGCGACTCGGCACTCGCCGGGTTCCTCTCGCTCATCGAGGCGCCCGAGCCCGACGCCGAATCTGCTGACGCCAAGTCTCCTGGCGCCGGGCCCCTTGCAACACCCGCAGCGCGGGAGGGTTCATGACGCCCCTCCTCGATCAGGACGCGCGCACCGCGATCGCCGAGCGTCTCGACGACACACTCTTCGTGGAGGCCGGCGCGGGGACTGGCAAGACGCACGAGCTCGTCGGACGCGTCGTCGCGCTCGTCGGGCACGGCATGCCGCTCGAACGAATCGCCGTCATCACGTTCACCGAGGCGGCCGCCGGCGAGCTGCGCGACCGTGTACGCGGGCGCCTCGACAACGAGGCCCGCAACGCTGAAGATCCTGCTGTGCGCGAGCGATGCCGTCGCGCGGTCGCCGGCTTCGACGACTCGGCGATCACCACACTGCACGGGTTCGCGCAGCGCATCATCGCAGAGTTCCCCCTCGAGGCCGGACTCCCGCCTGGCTTCGAGGTACTCGACGAGATCGAGGCCCAGGTCGCGTTCGCCGAGGACTGGAGCCGCTTCCGCGACACGCTCTTCGAGGATCCCACGCTGGCCGATGCGGTCACGGTCGCAGCGGTACTCGGCATCGGCGCATACCATCTGGAACCCGTTGCACGCGCTGTCGGCGACCAATGGGATCGCGCGGTCGACTGGCATCCGGGGCGCCCGCCCGTACCGAGCGTCGACGCCGCGCCCGTCCTCGCCGCGATCGACGAGGCAGTAGCACTTGCACCGGGCTGCACCAGCGACGACGACCGGCTGCTCCTCCGGCTGCACGAGGTCGAGGCCATCGGTGCCGCAGTGCGGGAGGCGGGCGACGACCTTGCCCGCCTCGAGCTCCTCGCGGCCTGGACACTCGGCGCCGGGCGGGCCGGCCAGAAGGGCAACTGGCCCGGCGACACCAAGCCGGTCGTCGTCGAGCGGCTGGCGACAGCGGAGCTCGCGCGGAGTCAGGCGGTCGCTGCGACCGTCCTCCCGGCCATGACCGCCCTCCTGGACGCGGTCGCCGACTTCGGGCGCGCACGGGTCGAGGCACGTCGTCGCGATGGACGGCTCGAGTTCCACGACCTGCTCGTCCACTCGTGTCGCCTGCTCCGGGCCGACACCCGCATCCGGGCCGTGCTGCACGACCGGTATGAGGCGCTGCTCCTCGACGAGTTCCAGGACACCGATCCCCTCCAGATCGAGCTCGCAGCGCTCATCGCGACCACCGAGACCGACCTCACCGGGAAGCACTGGAGCGAGTGCGCACTCGCACCCGGACGCCTGTTCGTGGTCGGCGACCCGAAGCAGTCGATCTACCGATTCCGTCGGGCCGATATCGAGCTGTACCGGCAGGTGCGGACAACGCTCGGTGAGCGCATCGCCCTCGTCACCAACTTCCGCTCGCGCCCTGAGATCGTCGCGTTCGTCGACGAGGTGTTCTCGGAGCTCTTCGGTGAGGGCGACCCACTCCAGGCGCCGTACGACGCGCCGGTCGCGTCCCGCCCAGAATCCGACGTCGGCGCGGTGCGGGTGTTCGGGGCCGCGTCGCCGAAGGGAACGAATCTCGACGCGCTGCGCCGCATCGAGGCCGAGGAGCTCGCATCGATCGTGCGACGCGCCCGGGTGGAGCGATGGCAGGTGCGGGATGCCAACAGCAGCGGCGAAGACGGCGACGACACCACACGCGATGCCCGGTACGGCGACCTCGCGATCCTCCTGCCCACCCGGACGACCCTGCCCTACGTAGAATTTGCGCTCGACGCGCTGGGGATCCCGGCCCGCGTCGAGAGCCAGTCCCTCGTGTTCTCGACGACCGAGGTGGGCGAGCTGCTCAACGTCCTCACCGCGATCGACGACCCGGTCGATGACGTCGCGATCGTTGCCGCGCTCCGCTCCCCCGGGTTCGCGTGTCGCGACGATGAGCTGGTCGCGTTTGTGCATTCCGGCGGTTCGTGGGACTACCGCCGCGCAGCACCCTCGTCGCTCGCGGCCGATCACCCCGTCGTCGCGGGCCTGGCCGAGCTACGCGGCCTGCACGAGCAGCGGTGGTGGGAGGGTCCGAGCGAGATCGTCGAGCGAGTCATCCGCGAGCGTCGGCTCCTCGAGCTCGCGGTCGAGCGACCCCGACCGCGCGACCACTGGCGTCGCATCCGGTTCGTGGCCGACGCGGCGCGCTCCTACGCCGACGCGGGCGGCGCAAGCCTTCGCGGCTTCGTCACCTGGGCGCGCAGCCAGGCCGACGAGGACTCGCGCGCAGTCGAAGTCGTGGTCCCCGAACCCGATGACGACGCTGTCCGCATCCTCACCGTGCACGGCGCCAAGGGGCTGGAGTTCCCGATCGTGGTGCTCACCGGTCTGGGGTTGCGCGAACAGGCCCGCACCGGGCAGGTGCTGTTCGGTCCCGACGAACCGCTCGTGCGGCTGCGGGCCAAGAGCCCGTTCGTGCAGGAGGGCTTCGAAGAGCTGACCGAGCGGGAGAAGGCCGCCTGGCGCGCCGAGCAGATCCGCTTGTTGTACGTCGCGACGACCCGGGCCAGCGACCACCTCATCATCAGCCTCCATCACGTCGAAGGCGACACCTGCCTCGCTGCGCACCTTGTCGACGCGGCGTCGACCCGTCCCGAGATCAGCCAGGAGGACGTCGACCCCGAGCCGGTTGCCGCGGTCGAGTCGGCACCGGCGGTCGCGGTCGCGGTCGAGTCGGCGTCGGCTCCCGACCGCGCTGCGTGGATCGCGGCCCGGGCCGATGCGGGGGCCGCGGGGCGTCGCGCCCCCGCGATCGCCGCTACCGCGGTGGCGCGACGCCACCAGGCTGCCGGACCTGTCGAGGCCGGACCTGTCGACGCCGGTCCGGCCGACACGGGGCCGGGCGAAGCCGACGAGGCGCCGCCCTGGCGACGGGGCCGGGCCGGGACTGCGATCGGTCGCGCTGTCCACGCGGTGCTCCAGACGGTCGACCTCGCCACCGGCGCGGGGATCGACGCCACCGCAAGGGCCCAGGCTCTCGCAGAGGGGGTCCCCGACCGCGAGGAGGAGATCCGCGCCCTCGCGACGGCCGCGCTCGAGGCGCCTTTCGTCCGCGACACGGTCACCGGCGCATGGCCCCGGTGGCGTGAGGTACCCGTCGCCGTACTCGTCGATGGCGTCCTCGTCGAAGGGTTCATCGACCTCCTGGTCGAGACCCCCGACGGGCTCGTCGTCGTCGACTGGAAGACCGATGTCGTGCGCACGACCGCCGACGTCGAATCGGCACTCACCCGGTACCGGCTCCAGGGTGCGACGTACGCACTGGCACTCGAAGCGGCCCTCGGTCGCCCGGTCGTCCGTTGCACCTTCGTGTTCGTCGGAGCCGACGGTGCGACACAGCGCGACGTCGATGATCTCCCGAGCGCAGTGGCCGAGGTCCGTACGCTGCTCGTCAACGCGAGCTGAGGAGCACAACATGAACCAATCGGAGCTGCGAACGCTGTTCGACCTCACCGGTCGGGTCGCCGTCGTCACCGGGGGCACGCGAGGGATCGGTCGCGCGATCGCGGAGGGGTTCGCGGCTGCGGGCGCCACCGTGGTCGTCGCGAGTCGTCGGGCCGATGCGTGCGCCGAGACCGAAGCGCACCTCCGCTCGATGGGAGGTGCCGCGCTCGGAGTCCCCGCACATCTCGGCGACCTCGACGACATCGCGGCGATCGTCACCCGGACCGTCGACGAGTTCGGTCGCCTCGACATCGTGGTGAACAACGCCGCGACCGCGCTCGCGCAGCCGCTCGGTTCGTTCACTCCGGACGCGTGGCAGAAGGTCTACGACGTCAACTTGCGAGGCCCGGTGTTCCTCGTCCAGGCCGCGCTGCCCCATCTACGCGAGAGCCCATCGGCCGCGGTGGTGAACGTGATCTCAGCCGGGGCGTTCCTCTTCTCGGCGCAGGTCGCGATGTACGCCGGCGCGAAGTCGGCGCTGATGTCGTTCACCCGCTCGATGGCGGCCGACTTCGCACCCCTCGGCATCCGGGTGAACGCCCTGGCACCAGGGAGCGTGGCGACCGACATGATGCACAACAACCCCGAGGAGGCGCAGGCCCGGATGGCGGCGTCCAGCCTGCAACGCCGGATCGCGGCGCCCGAGGAGATGGTGGGCCCTGCACTGTTCCTGGCCTCGGACGCTGCGAGCTTCGTCACCGGCCAGGTGCTCATCGCCGACGGTGGCCTGGTCCCGCACTGACATCCCGTATCGTCACACAACCGCAATCCTGCGGGCCGCGACCTACGACATCCAGGCACCAAACTGGTCGTCGACCTGGCCCCAGCCACACGGTGATACCCGAGTGGGCGCGAGCTCGCCGCGGCCATCCGGCCGCTG
>JANOWV010000318.1:0-1935 GCA_031418075.1 Actinomycetes bacterium | reverse complement strand
GCAAAGGGCTCACCGCCGGGTACATCGCCCAGTCGGCGACGGTGGCGAGCGGCCGGGTCTTCGCAGCGTTCCTCGGACCCGACCTCTCGGAGCACACGCTCTACCACGGGCACTCCTACAGCGGGAACGCGCTCGCATGCGCAGTCGCCCTGCGCCACCTCGAGCTCCTCGCCGACGGCACCGTGCTCGCGAACGTGCGGGCGCGGTCGGGCCAGCTGCGCGCCGCACTCGCCGACCGGGTCGATCCGCACCACGCGGTCGGCGAGGTTCGACTTCAGGGACTCATGGGAGGAGTAGAGCTCGCTCCGCCGCGCGACGCGCTCCGATGGGGACGACGCGTCTGCGCGGGTGCCGTGCAGCGAGGGGTGCTGCTGCGGCCGCTCGGCGACGTCGTGGTGCTGATGCCCCCACTCACGATCACCGAACCAGAGATCGACCGAATCGTCGATGTCCTCGTGGCGTCGCTCGACGCGCTGACGGACATGCCATGACCTGGCGCGAGTGGGCCGAGGCCCAAGCCATGGACATTCGCGACGCCGGGCAGTGGCGGGCCCCGCGCGACCTCGATGCCGCCGGGCCGGAGGGAAAGCTCGCGCCCGACGGTCGCGCTGTCGTCTCGTTCGCGTCGAATGACTACCTCGGACTTACGCAACACCCGGCGGTGGTGCAGGCGGCCCACGCGGCACTCGACCGTTGGGGCGCTGGTTCGGGCTCGGCGCGGCTCATCGTGGGCTCACGCCCGGTGCACAGCGAGCTCGAGAGTGCGCTCGCCGACTGGAAGCACACCGAACGCGCAGTGCTCTTCCCCACCGGGTTCGCCGCGAACCTCGGAGTCCTCACGACCTTCGGCGGCCCCGACGTCCTCGTCGTCTCCGACGAGCTGAACCATGCGTCGATCATCGACGGATGCCGCCTCAGCCGCTCGCGCGTCGAGATCGCTCGGCATGCCGATCCCGCCCACGTCGACGCGATCCTCGGCGCGGCGACCGGCGGCCGATCGGTCGTCGTCACCGACACGGTGTTCTCCATGGACGGCGACCTGGCCCCCGTCGACGCCCTCGCCGAGGTGTGCGCTCGCCATGGTGCACTGCTCGTCCTCGATGAGGCACACGCGGTGCTCGGACCCGACATCGGCGACCTCGGCGAGCTCGATGTCGTGCGGGTCGGCACGTTGTCGAAGACGCTCGGATCGCTCGGGGGGTTCGCGGCCGCCCCGGGCGCGCTCGCCGACCTCATCGTGAATCGCGCCCGCTCGTACATCTTCACCACCGCGTCCACCCCGGCCGACACCGGTGCTGCGCTCGCCGCGCTCGCAATCGTCCGTTCACCGGAAGGCGACGACCTGCGAGCGCACCTCCGCCGACACGTCGAGCGAGTTCGACCGGGTCATCCCTCACCGATCATCCCGGTCGTCATCGGAGCGGAAGCGGCGACGATCGACGCCTCGGTCGCCCTGCTCGACCAGGGCATGCTCGTTCCCGCGATCCGCCCCCCGACCGTCGCGCCGGGTTCATCGCGCCTGCGCGTCGCGCTCTCGGCCGCACACACCGACGCCCAGATCGAAACCCTGGCGCGCGCGCTCGACGCCCTCGACTCGTCCCCATGAACCGCCTAAATATCCGGCCGACCACCCTGATCGTGGTCAGTGGGACAGGGACCGAGGTCGGCAAGACCTGGGTCGCCGCCGCCCTTGCGCGTGGTCTGCGCATTCGCGGCCTCACGGTCGCGGCTCGCAAGCCCGCCCAGTCGTTCGCGGCCGACGACCCGCACCCGAGCGACGCCGACGTCCTTGGCCTCGCGACCGGCGAGGAGCCGGGCACGATCTGTCCGCCACATCGTTCGTACTCGCTGGCGATGGCTCCGCCGATGGCCGCCGATGCCCTCGGCCGCAGCCCGTTCACGATCGCCGACCTCGCCGACGAGACAGTGTGGCCC
>JANOWV010000317.1:0-1540 GCA_031418075.1 Actinomycetes bacterium | reverse complement strand
CCGCGGTCTGACCAGTACCTCAAGAGCCTGACGAAGGACGGAACGATCTCCGACTTCGCGCTCAACGCAGTCGACGCGAGCGAGTGGGCCGGTGTGTGCTGGAGTCCCGACGGCGACTACCTCTTCGCCAACAGCCAGGGTGTCACCTTCCGGTCCGACAACGCGGTACTCAGTCGGACCTACGTGATCTGGGGTCCCTGGGCCCGCGGCGACCTGTAGCGCACGGTACCCACCGGTCGGCAGACGTTCAGCCGGCGTTCAGTCTCGGCGCGCGACGCTCGAGTCCTACATCGGAGAGCTCCGCGTGCGAATCCTGGTCGTCGAGGACGAGAAGCGCCTGGCGAGCGCAGTGAAACGCGGTCTCGAGGCGGAAGGGTTCGCGGTCGACGTCGTGCTCGATGGAGCCGAGGGGCTCTGGATGGCGACCGAGCAGGACTACGACGCCGTCGTGCTCGACGTGATGCTGCCGGGGATGAACGGCTACCGCGTCTGCTCGACCTTGCGGGAACAGGGGGACTGGACCCCAATCCTGATGCTCACAGCCAAGGACGGCGAGTACGACGAGGCCGAAGCGCTCGACTGCGGTGCCGATGACTTCCTCACGAAGCCATTCTCGTACGTGGTCCTCGTGGCGCGTCTCCGCGCACTGCTCCGCCGGGCGGGCCGCGGTGCCCCACTCACCTTCACGGCGGGGGACCTGGTGCTCGACGTGGGCCAGCACCGGGTCTGGCGCGCGGGCGACGAGGTCAGGCTCACCGCACGAGAATTCGCGGTCCTGGAGTTCCTCGTGAGTCGAGCCGGACAGGTGGTCTCGAAACGGGACCTGCTCGGGCACGTGTGGGACTTCGGCTTCGACGGCGACCCCAACATCGTCGAGGTCTACGTCCGTCGGCTTCGGCGCAAGGTCGACGTCCCGTTCGAGCGCCGAGCGATCGAGACGGTGCGCGGCGCCGGCTACCGCTTGCGATCCGACGGAGGCTGACTGATGACGGTCGTCGGGAACCGCGCGAGACCGCGCCTGTGGCGTCGGCTGGGAGGTGTGCGACTGCGGACGACGGTGGCCGCCACCCTCGTTGTCGGGATTGCGCTCCTGGGGAGCGCGATCCTCCTCGTCTCCGAGCAGCGCGAGTCGCTCACCCGCAGCATCGAGTCTGCCGCGCGGTTGCGGGCGGGTGACATCGCCCGCCAGCTCGCGCACGCGTCGGTCCCCGAAGCGATCATCGTCCCGCCCGAGAACGAAGGCGTCGCCCAGGTGGTCGAGGTGGCGACGGGCGCGGTCGTCGCAGCGAGCGCCAACATCGCGGGCCAGGAGCGCATCTCCGACCTCACGGCCGCGGTCGGGCGGACCCGGGCGGAGACCGTCGATCGGCTCCCCGTGGGCGAGGGTGCCTTCCGGGTCGTGGCCCGCGGTGTTGCGACGTCAGACGCGCGCTTCGTCGTCTACTCCGCGGCGAGTCTCGAACCGGTGGACGAGAGCGGTGCGACCTTGCGCGGGCTCCTCGCTACCTGGCTCCCGGTCTTCCTGCTGCTGGTAGCCATC
>JANOWV010000316.1:0-3267 GCA_031418075.1 Actinomycetes bacterium | reverse complement strand
GACGGCCGCTTCGCCGGTCAGCACCCCGTCGTCCATCCCCTTCTTCACCGCCCCGACGATCCCGATCTCCGGGTCGCCCGGCGCACGTGCGAGCTCGTCGGCGAGGTACGCGCCGGCGGCGGCTGCCCGCTCCGCGAGGTGCGCCATGTCGGTCAGCGTGCACGTCCCGGCGAGCATCGCCGCGCCGTCGAGGGACCACTCGACCAGCTCGTCGAGATCGGGACCGCTGAACCCCATGAGCAGCGCGAGCACCGCGAGCGGCAGTCGGCTCGCCAGCGCCCCCACCCACTCGATCGCGACCGGCCCATCCGTTCCGGCGGGTAGCACGCGATCGAGCATCTCGGTGGCCAGGTCGCGTGCCGTGGGCTCGAGACCGGTCATGCGGCGCTCGACCAGCGTGGGGAACACGACCTTGCGATGCACCGTGTGCTCGGGCGGGTCCGCGGTGGCGAGCGTGCTGATGTTGGCGCCGAGCGCGACCATGTCGAACAGCGCCGGCCAGCCGTCGTCGCCGGTGTAGAGCAGGCACTCGAGGTTCGACGAGAGGTCCTCGGTACGCCCGACCGCCTCGACCACCAGGTCCCACCGGCTGATCACGTACATCGAGGTGTCGGGGATCCGCCACACGGGCGCCTCGACCAGCAGCCGGTGGTACAGCTCCGACGGGTCCTGGATCACGGCAGGGTCGAGCAGGTCCGGGAGGTCGCTCACAGGTGCAGTCTGGCGCGCGGTCGACGGCCCACGCGACGTTCATTCCATGATGCACCCCGCACTCGCACCGTGCCGGTCGAGGACGCACGTCCGCGACTTGGGCCCGGCGGAGGTTCGCGGCCCTGCCCGCGTAGGCGGGCTTCAGCGCTCGGCAACCGTGACGAACGGAGGTGACCACAGTCTCCCGGTCGCGGAGGGCGGCGACTCCACCGCCACGAACCTCCGAGGGATGTGCCACCAGCACCATCGACGCAAGACCGCCGGCTGGGTACTCACCCAACACTCCGACGCGCCCTGCACCCCTCGAACCACCGGCCCACACCACCCGACCGTCCGCCGAGCACGCCAAACCCGCCGCGGCGTGAGACCACGCCCGATGCCCAAGTTCGGGAGGGCCGTACCGTGAGCGCCAGGTCGGGCGTGCGCCATAGCATCGTGCGAACGTGGCGCATCAACGAGGGAGCCTCCGTGGACGAGACCCCGAGCTTGCGTCGCTCCGCGACGCCGTCGACGCGCTCGCCGCTTGGGGTGGCGCGGTGCTGCTCGTCGAGGGGGAAGCAGGGATCGGCAAGACGCGGCTCCTCGACGAGCTCGACGAGCTCGCAACGGAATCCGGGGCCGAGCTCCGGTGCGGCGGATGCGAAGAGCTCGAGTCGGACCGACCGTTCGCGCCCCTCCTCGACGCGCTGGGCGCACCGGATGGCGTCTCGACGCTGGCCCGGCCCGGGTGGGACGGCGGACCCAACGCCCGGTTCCTCGCCCAGGACGCCTTCGTCGACCACGTCGAGCGACTCACCTCGATGCAGCCCCTGGTGCTGGCGATCGACGATCTGCAATGGGCCGACCGGGCGACCCTCGCGACGCTCTGGGCCCTCGCACGCCGTCGCCACGACCTGGGACTGCTCCTCGTGCTGGCGATCCGGCCTGCACCCCACGGGCCCGAGCTCGAACGGTTGATCGCCAACGTCGAGCGCAGCGGCGGAGAGCACCTCCGGCTCGGCCCGATCGACGAAGAGGCCCTCGCCGCCATCGTGACCGACGAGGCCGGTGCAGTCCCCGACCCGTCGGTGCTCGCGCGCCTCGGTGGCGCAAGGGGGAACCCGTTCCTCGCCCTCCAGCTCGTCCACGCGTTCGGCCTCGACGACGGGCCGCCCGAGATAGACACGTCACTGCCGGAGCCGATGCGCAGCGCGACGCTCCGACGCCTCACGTCGCTCGACGGTCGCGCTCGCCAGGCGCTGTCAGTTGCCGCGGTGCTTGGGGGCTCCGGGTACCTGGAGGACATCGCAGCGATGCTGGGAACGACGATCGCCGACGCCGGCGACGCGGTGGCGCACGCCACCAAGGCGGGATTGCTCGAACCGATCGGCGATCAGGTCTCCTTCCGCCACGACCTGATCCGAGAAGCCGTGTACCAGGACCTTCCCGAAGCGGTGCGCACGGGTTGGCACCGTCAGGCCGCCATGCGTCTCGAAGGACGCGCGGAACCGACCGTGGTGGCGCGGCACCTCTCGCTCGGCGCGACCCCCGGCGACCAGGAAGCCGTGGCGGCCCTGGTCAAGGCCGCCGCGGGGCTCGCCAACCGTCAACCGGATGCCGCCGCCGATCTGCTGCGCCGCGCGCTCACGCTGACACGCGACACCGCGGGACGACCCGAGCTCGAGGTCGCACTCGCAAGTGCACTCATGAGCGCCGGGCGGACCGAGGAGGCGCTCGACCAGGTCGCGGCCATGATCACGGACACGACCGCGGCACCTGCGCTCGTCGCCCACGCCCACGTCGTGCAGGGCAACGCCGCGTTCCGTCTGGGACGACCCCGCGAGGCGCTCGACGGCTTCGAGGCGGCACTCGCTACCGGCGCGCTCGACGAGACGGCGGCTGTCCAGGTCCTCGCACATCAGGCCGCGAGCAGAGTGTGGACCTCCGCCCTCGACGACGCACTCCACGAGGCCGACCGTGCGCTCGACGATGGAGCGCGGCTCGGCATCAGCGCGGTGCAAGTGGAGGCACTCGCCACCCGCTGCACGATCCACGCGTTCCGCGCCGAGCCGGTGCTCGCCGTCGCGGACGGCCGGCGCGCCGTGGAGCTCGCCGGCCACGACCCGGCCGCGCTGAGCCGGACACCACACGTGTTCCTCGGACTCGCACTCCTGCTCGCCGACCGGCTCGACGACGCCAGCACCACGATCGAAGAGGGGCGTCGCCGGGCGACCGCCCACGGCCAAGTGCTGCTCCTACGCAGCTACTACCTCACCCAAGGTCGGGTGGCCTGGTTCGCCGGTCGATGGGACGACGCGCTCGCCGACATGGACACCGCCGACCGGCTCAGCGACGACTTCGACCTGCGGTTCGGGCTCGTGGCGACGCAGGGAGTAAAAGGACTCGCTGCGTTCCATCGGGGCGACGAGGCGGGAGCACGCGCGGCAGTCGACCGCTACGAGATCAGCCCCCGCGGTGGGCCGCTCGACTCCTCCGGATCGGAGCTGCTGGTGCTCCTCACGGCGTTGCTCCTCGAGGCTTCGGGCGACGTCTCCGCCGCCGCGGCGACCCTGTTGA
>JANOWV010000315.1:0-1614 GCA_031418075.1 Actinomycetes bacterium | reverse complement strand
CTCATGCTCGGGCTCGAGTGCGCCGGCGCGGATCTTCCCGAGGTCGAGGGTCTTCGAGACGAGTCGCTCGAGTCGCTCGGTCTCCTCGACGACGGTGTCGAGCAGGTCGCGTCTGTCGGTCGCATCGAGCTCGACGTCCGGTGCGCGGAGCGTTGCCGCAGCAGCGCGGATCGATGCGAGTGGGGTGCGGAGATTGTGGCTGACTGCGGAGATCAGACCGGCGCGCGTCTGCGAGACCTGGATCGCGAGTCGGGCGTCGGCGGCCGCGCGCTCGAGCTGGTACCGCTCCCTTGCGCCGGTGAGCGCGGAGACAAGCCCGTCGAGGACGGCTCGATCGTCGGGGGTCAGCGGTCGTCGGGGGCCGACCGTCTCGACGACGACGTCGCCCCCGCCGAGCACGAGGACCGGGTCTTGCGGTCGCTCGGCAGGGCCGCGCGCCGAGCTCTCGGCGTCGTCGATCCGGACGCGACATGTCGTGAGCTCGAACAGCCCTGCGATCGCGTGTGCCGCGCTCGCCGCAACGCCGCCGAGGTCGGCGCCGGAGGTGAGACGCGCGGTGAGATCGATCCGGAGCTGGGCTTCACGAGCTCGGGCCTCGGCGCGTACACGGAGGTCCGAGAGACGGTGGACGATCGTGCTGAGGATCGCTGCTGCCGCGAGGAACGCGATCGCCGCGACGACATCGTCGCTCTTCTCGATGGCCAGGGTGTGGACCGGTGGTGTGAAGAACCAGTTCAGGCTCGTGAAGCCGAGCAACGCGGCGAGGATCCCGGACGTCAGGCCGAGGAGCGCCGCGAGCATCGTCGCGACGAGGAGCAACAAGGCTGCGGCCGCGACATCGGCGTCGGCGATGGCACCGACCGCCGTGGCCGCAGCGACGATGGAGAGTGCCCCCAGGAATCGACCGGCGACGCGCGTCTTCACGAGATCTTGACGCGAGTGCCGCGTCCCTTGACGCCCCGTTCACGGCCGCGAGCGCAGGATCTAGGTATGTCGATCACACACAAGGACCCCAGCGTAGAGAGCCGGACCGCCCGAGGACCGGCCGGACCGGACCCGACGGCACCCCTACCCGAGGGGGTCGCGGCGCGGGGCTCCCGTCGTCGAACGCGACGCCCGCGAACCCAGCCCCGAAGGGCCGATATGGCGAACCTCGTCTTCGGGCGCAAGCTGCACAGCGACCAGGAGATTCACGAACGGCTCGACAACCCAACAGCCCTCGCCGTCTTCGCGAGCGACGCGCTCTCGTCCGTCGCGTACGCCACCGAGGAGATGCTGCGGGTCATGCTGCCGGTGGTCGGCGCGGTCGCGTTCAGCGCAGTGCTCCCGCTCTCGATCGGGATCATCCTGTTGCTCGTCGCCCTCGTGTTCTCGTACCGCCAGACGATCAAGGCGTACCCGAGCGCAGGGGGCGCGTACATCGTCACCCGTGACAACTTCGGGATCCTGCCCGCGCAGGTCGCTGGCGTCGCCCTGCTCACCGACTACATCCTGACGGTCGCGGTGAGTGTCTCGGCCGGGATCGCCGCGATGTACTCGGCGTTCCCCGGCGTCTACCCGTACCGCGTCCCGATCGCAGTGCTGATGATCTGGATCATCGCCGTGATGAACCTG
>JANOWV010000314.1:0-3745 GCA_031418075.1 Actinomycetes bacterium | reverse complement strand
CATGAGTCGCCCCCCGTCCGACATGCCGCCGGGGCGCCCCGCGGGCGGAGGCAACCGTCGGCCGCGCGACGGTCGGAGCGCCCCCCAGACGGGCGGACCGCAGAGCTGGAAGCGGATGCTCCCCTGGCTCCTGATCCTCGGCCTCCTCGGGGTCTTCGCGTTCACGAGCGTCTTCTCGGTCAACGACACCGGCTCGACCGACCTCAGCTACTCACAGTTCCTCAGCGCCGCCAAGGCGGGCACGGTCAAGTCCGTCGAGTACGACCCGGACACCGGGGCCGTGAGCGGGCAGCTCAAGTCCAAGACCGACGGCTCCAAGGATTTCACCTCCGAAGGGCCCACCAACGACCTCCCCGAGAAGGACCTCACGCTCCTCGATGAGCAGGGTGTGAACCTGCAGTACAAGCGGGCGGGCACGAACTTCTTCCTCGAGCTGCTCCCCCTGCTGATCCCGTTCCTCCTCATCATCGGCTTCTTCGTGTGGATGAACCGGCGCGCCCAGGGGCAGATGGGCGCGGTGATGAACATCGGTCGGAGCCGGGCGAAGGTCTACAACACCGAGAAGCCCAAGACCACCTTCGCCGACGTCGCGGGCTACACGACGGTGAAGGCCGAGATCAACGAGGTCGTGGACTTCCTCAAGAACCCGGGGAAGTTCAAGCAGATCGGCGCGCGGATCCCGAAGGGCGTCCTGCTCGTCGGCCCACCCGGGACCGGGAAGACGCTGATCGCCCGTGCGGTGGCCGGTGAGGCCGGCGTGCCGTTCGTCTCGGTGACCGGCTCCGACTTCATGGAGATGTTCGTCGGCGTCGGGGCAGCGCGCGTCCGCGATCTCTTCCAGACCGCGCGCAAGCAGGCGCCCGCGATCATCTTCGTCGACGAGATCGACTCCATCGGACGCAAGCGCGGTGCCGGTCTCGGTGGCGGCCACGACGAGCGCGAGCAGACCCTCAACCAGATGCTCGCCGAGATGGACGGGTTCGAGGCGACCGAGGGCATCGTGATGATGGCGGCCACGAACCGCCCCGACGTGCTCGACTCGGCGCTCCTACGCCCGGGCCGCTTCGACCGTCAGGTCGTGGTCCCCCTCCCCACCCAGGAGGAGCGAGCCCAGATCCTGCGGGTCCACATGGTCGACAAGAAGATCTCGCCGGACCTCGACGTCGACATCATCGCTCGCGGCACGCCCGGAATGGCCGGTGCCGATCTCTCCAACCTCGTGAACGAGGCCGCGCTCCACGCGGTGCGGCGCGGGTCGGCGATCGTCGAAGGCGAAGACTTCGAAGCGGCGCGCGACCGCGTGCTCATGGGCCTGAAGCGCGACTCCATGGCGATCAACGAAGAGGAGAAGGAGGTCATCGCGTACCACGAGGGCGGCCACGCCGTGCTCGCGTACGTGCTCGACCACGCCGATCCGGTGCACAAGGTCACGATCCTCCCGACCGGGATGGCGCTCGGCGTCACCCAACAGCTCCCCGAGGAAGAGCGGCACATCTACAAGCGCGAGTACATCGCCGACTCGATCGTCGTCGCACTCGGCGGGCGCATCTCCGAAGAGCTCGTCTTCGGTCACACCTCGACCGGCGCCCAGAACGACCTCGTCCGTATCACCGAGATGGCCCGCAAGATGGTGCGTGAGTGGGGGATGTCCGAGCGGATCGGACCGATGGCCTGGGGCTCCCAAGGTGCGGTGTTCCTCGCCGAAGACCTGGTGCACACCCGCGACTACTCCGACGAGACCGCACGCGTCATCGACGAAGAGGTCGAGCGGATCCTCCGTCAGGAGGAGAGCCGGGCCCGGCGGATCCTGCGGCTGCACCGCCGCGGCCTCAACGCCGTCGCCGAAGCTCTGCTCGAGCACGAGACCCTCAACGGCGCCCAGGTTTCGCGCCTCGTCGACGAAGCGATGGGACGCAAGGCCGGCGGATACCGCAAGGTCCGGCGCGCCGACGGCACGATCGTGGAGATGAAGCCCCCGACCGACAACGGTGCTCGCAAGCCAGTCAAGTCCGCCAAGTCGGCGTCGGCGACCAAGCGCGCGACCCGCACCCGCCGCTGAGTCAGGGCGCTGAGTCAGGGCGCTGAGTTCGGCGCTGCGTCAGTCGAGCAGGCCCAGCCCCGCCTCGGGGGTGGAGCCCGGGTCGCGGACCTCGGCGACCGCGGCCCAGAGGTCGGTCGCCGAGGTAGCCCCTACGAACGCCCGCAGCACGACCCCTTCGGCGTCGGCCACGACCACCATCGGGATCGCGGAGATCTCGTAGCGCTCGTGCAGCCCCCGCTGCGCGACGAAGTCGATCTCGCACACCGCCACGTCGGCGGACTGCAGGACGGCGACCTTCGGTCCCAGCGTCTGGCACGCGTCGCACGTGTCCGAGGAGAAGTACGCCACGAGCCAGGGCGCGTCCGCTCGCGGGAAGTCGGCGCGCGCCAGCTGGCGGGGCACCGGGTACGCGTCGCGCGGCGGCCCCGCCGGCGCGCGACGTCGCAGCACCGCCGCGACCACGAACCCGACGGCGACGACCGCCAGCCCGATGGCGACCTGCACGATCATCGGGTCCAGATCATCGGGTCCAGATCATCGGGCCCAAATCATCGGGTCCAGATCATCGGGCCCGAATCATCGGGCCCAAATCATCGGGCACGGGTCACGGCGCGGGCGAAGGGGACGCCAGTGGCGACCGACACGCCGGCACCGATCACCTGCCGGCCGACCACGATCGGTCCGTCGGCGCCCACCACGATCACCTGGTCGGGGCGGATCCCACGCTCGGCGAGGTCGAACTCGGCCAGCTCGCCCGGAGCGATCGCCGCGGCGGGAGCACTCGTCGGGCTGTTGGGGTCGCCGGCGGTGTACGCGTACACCTGGACCGTCACCGGCGCCGTCCCGGCGTTGAGCACGGCGATCACGGCGTCGGACGCCTCATCGGTCCGGCCGAGCGCGAACGCCCAACGCGTCGCGGTCGTGAGTGAACCAGGCGTGCTTGCGACGCCGGTGACGGGCGCGGGCGCAGCCCACGCGCCGGTGGCGTCGACGACGATCGGCACGTCCCGCAGGGCCTTCACGTCGATCGCGTAGCCGACTCCTGGAGCGACGCGCTGGCCGACATCGACGGTCGCGATGCTCATCGGCGACACGGTCATCCGATCGGGAGCGACGCGCGATCCGTTGTCGAGGAGGAGCTCGACCTCCACCTCGGCGGCGGTGTCCTCGAAGTTTGCGATGGACACCGAGCGCGTGGTTCCGGCCGTCGAGGTACCCGACGGGAACCTCCAGTGGGCTCCGCCACCGTTCACCCCGGGCGACAGCGCGAGCCCGTGCCGCGCATCCGTGCCGTCGAACATCGTCGACACCTCGGCGACCACCCGGCCGGTCCGCGCCACCACCGACACCGCGATATCGGGCTCCCGGCTGACGAGATCGTGGACCGGCAGCGACACCCGGGATCGACGCGGGACGACGAGCGCCTGGGTCTCCCCGGGCGAGTCGACACCGTTCGCGGTCACGAACGTGACGTCGACGATCGCGTCGTCGCCGAACGGGTTGAACAGGACCAGCCAGTCCTGCGCACCGCGGTCGGTCGACACGCCGGTGAAGAACCATCGCGGCGCGGCCTGGCGCGTGCACGGCCCCACGGCGAAGTCCCCCGACCCGGTCACCAGGTGCTCGACGACCGCCTGGCCGCCGAACACCTCCACGACCACTCCCGGCTCGGCGGCGGCGAGCACGCTCGCGATCTCGACCTTC
>JANOWV010000313.1:0-2089 GCA_031418075.1 Actinomycetes bacterium | reverse complement strand
CTCGTGCGCTACCCCGAGCTCAAGCTCGCGTACTCCGAAGGCCAGATCGGCTGGATCCCGTACGCGCTGGAGCGGGCCGACAACACCTGGGAGTACCACTCGAACTGGACCGGCTCGAAGGAGACGATCCCCGAGCGGCCGTCCACCTACTACGAGGGCCGCATCTTCGGGTGCTTCACCAACGACGTCCACGGTCTCGAGTCGATCGACGCGGTCGGCGAGGACAACATCTGCTTCGAGACCGACTACCCGCACACGGACACGACCTGGCCCTTCGCGCGTGAAGAGGCGGAGAAGATGACGGCCGGGCTCACCGAAGCGCAGCGCTACAAGGTCCTCCGGGGGAACGCGATCCGCATGCTCGACCTCGATCGGGTCTGAACCCCATCGGCGAGGCGGACGCGCTCCGAGCTCAGAGCCGCGACGCCAAGGACGCGACGAAGTCACGCGTCCGGCGATACGACGCCACGAGCTCGTCGCGTCCCGCACCGATCGGCACGACCCGGAACGAGAGATCGGTCACACCCGCATCGGCGAACGACCGCAGCCGCTGTTCGATGGTCGCCTCGCTCCCCGCCGCGAGGATGTCGCCGATCGCGCGAGCGTCGCCCTCCTCCAGGAGTCGCTGGTAGTTCGGCGATGTCTCCGCCTCGGCGAGGATGCGGTTGGTCCGGTCGATCGCGGCGTCGACCTCGTTGTCGCCACAGAGGCAGACCGGGATCCCCGCGACCACGCGCGGTGCGGGACGACCGGCCGCCTCGGCAGCACGCGTGAGCTTCGGCACGACGTGGCCACCGATCGCCCGCTCGTCGGCCATCCACAGGATCGTGCCGTCCGTGCGCTCCCCGGCGAGCTGCAGCATCAGCGGGCCAAGCGCCGCGAGCAGGACCGGCGTGGGCGCGACATCAGTGATGTCGAGCGGGTTGTGCACCCGGAACATCTCGTTCTCGACGTCGACGGCGCCCGGCCCGCGCAACGCCTGATCCAGGACGTCGAGGTACGCACGCATCGTAGGGACCGGCCGCTCGTAGGGCAGCCCGAGCATGGTGTCGATGATCCAGTGGTGCGAGACCCCGAGACCGAGCGCCAGTCGGCCCTCGCACACCGCCTGGACCGAGAGCGCCTGCTGCGCGAGCGCGATCGGATGGCGAGACTGGACCGGGACCACCGCGGTGCCGATCTCGATGCGGGTCGTCTCCGCTCCGGCCACTGCGACCGCAGTGAGGGCGTCGAAGTCGTCGGGGATCTGCGGGATCCAGATCGACGCCAGACCCGCCTCCTCGGCCCACCGGGCGTCGGCGCGGAGCCGCTCGACCTTCACCGCGTAGCGGCCCCGCTCGGGACCGATCATGACGCCGACTCGCATCTCGCGACCCCCGAGTGCCCAATGCTGAATGACGTGTGCCGAGTACCGAGTACGGGTGGAAACGATCTTCTCGTGGTGCGAAAGGTATGTTATCTTCGCCGTCACGACGCGGTCGGCGCCACCCGGGGGAGAATCACGGCCATGACCACCACGAGCCCGGCCGACCTGTACTACGACCCGTACGACTTCGACATCGACTCGGACCCGTACCCGATCTTCCGGCGGCTCCGTGAGGAACGCCCGCTCTATTACAACGAGCGCTACGACTTCTTCGCGCTGAGCCGCTTCGACGACGTCCAGGGCGCGTCGATCGACTGGAAGACCTACATCTCGAGCAAGGGCACGGTCCTCGAGATCATCAAGGCCGACTTCGAGCTCCCGCCGGGGTCGATCATCTTCGAGGACCCGCCGAACCACGACCTGCACCGCGGCCTCCTCTCCCGAGTGTTCACTCCCCGCCGGATGCTCGACATCGAGCCGAAGGTCCGAGAGTTCTGCGCCAACACCCTCGACCCGCTCGTGGGCAGCGGTGGGTTCGACTTCATCAGCGATCTCGGTGCGCAGATGCCGATGCGAACCATCGGCATGCTGCTCGGCATCCCCGAGGCCGACCAGGAAGCGATCCGCGATCGCATCGACGACGGGCTCCGGCTCACTGCAGGCGACATGCCCGACGTCGACGCGCAGTCCGTCGCCGACGCCAGCGCGAACGAAGCATTCGCC
>JANOWV010000312.1:0-17685 GCA_031418075.1 Actinomycetes bacterium | reverse complement strand
CGATGCCACGTTCGTCGATCGTCTGCTCGGTCATCGTCACGGCGGCGTCGAGGCCGATCATCGAGCCGGACTGACCACCGGGTCGCACGGCGGTCAGCCGTGCGTCACCCAGCGTGTAATGAACGGCCGACAGGGTTCCCTGGCCTGTGGACTGCTCGATGGCGGAACGCAGCTCCGTCAGCCGGGTCCCGTGGACGACGGTCGCCAAGATCGTGACGTCGCGTCGGCGCAGCGCCTCCTGCTCGGTAGCGAGGGCAAGGACGACGGCGTTGGCGATCCGTGTACGGCCGTCGTTGCTCGCGAGCGAAGCGTCGAGCTGCAGCGCGGTGTCATCGACGGCGACGATGGTGGGTGGTTCAGGGACGGCGAGGTTGGGCAAGAGCGTGCGCGGGTCGGCCAACGTTGCGGTCTCGACGGTCGCAAATGCGGTGCGCGCCGGCCGCCCGAGTTGGACGACGGCGAGCATCAGCAGGGCGACCAGCACGGGTATCGCGACGCCAGCGGCGAGCCCGCCGAATTCGCTCGTGAGGAATCGACGAGGTGCTGTTTCGTTTCGCCGAGTCGGCGCGGTGGCGCCGCCGATCGACGCGGGAGCGGCGACAGGCGCGAACGACGCGACCCCCGGCGGGGGCCGCGGGGCCAGGCTATCCGTTCACCCCCGTCGGTGCCCCACCAGCAGCAGCTCCGGGGACTCGAGGTCGGGACGCGCGACACGGTAGCGGCCGGGTGTGACCCCCGAGAGGTGCTCGACCTCCACGCCGGCGCGTTCGGCGAGGAGCGCGAGCTCCCGCGCGGTGAAGCAGGTGGTCCAGAGATCGAACTCGCGCTCGACACCCTGCTCGTCACGCAGCATCGAGCGTTCGTGGAGAACTCCGGTCTCGGGATCGAACGTCTCGCCGTCCTCGAGGAACCGCAGCGCGAAGTAGGCCGAGAACGCCGAGACGGCGAGCCCACCTCCCCGACGGACCGCACCAGCGATGCGAGCGAACACCTCGGCGTCGTCCCGACCGCCGAGGAGCCCGAAGCCGCCCTGGCAGAGGCAGATCACGGCTTCGAACTCGCCTTCGTACGCCAGGTCGCGCACGTCGCCGACGTCGAATGTCGCGTCGAGGCCCTCGAGTGCGGCGGCATCACGCGCGAGCGCGATGAACTCGGGAGACGCGTCCACGCCGAGGCACGAGATGCCACGCTTCGCGAGCGCGAGTGCGTGGCGACCCGGCCCGCAACCGACGTCGAGCACTCGGGCACCGGGTTCGAGACCCAACGCGTCGACGAGGAACTCGACCTCTTGCTCGGTGCCCTTGGTGAACGCGTTGCGCAGGTACGCGGGCCCGAGGAAACGCGCCAGGTCGTTGAACCAGGGCTCGTCCGATTGGGGCTCGTCCGACGCAGCCTGCGCCTCGCCCTTCATCTCACTTCGCCTCCGCCCACGTGGGGCCGAAGCCGACGTCGACCGTGAGGGGGACGATGAGCTCGGTGACCGACTCCATGGTGTTGCGGAGCACGGGCTCGACCGTCTCCCGTTCGTCGATCGGCACCTCGAAGACGAGCTCGTCGT
This sequence comes from Actinomycetes bacterium, assembly GCA_031418075.1. Lineage (GTDB taxonomy): Bacteria > Actinomycetota > Acidimicrobiia > IMCC26256 > PALSA-555 > DASUAO01. Next base: position 16,127 of record JANOWV010000312.1, on the reverse strand, counting down.
GCACCGTGAGGAGCATGCGCGTCGCGAATCCGCCTGCGTCCAACGCGACGTCGACCTGCACCATCGCGAGCTTGAAGATGTCGGCCGCCGACCCCTGGATAGGCGCGTTCTGCGCCATGCGCTCCCCCATCTGGCGGATGCGGAAGTTGTCGGACGAGAGCTCGGCGATCTGGCGCCGACGCCCGAAGATGGTGGTGGTGAATCCGCGTGCCTTCGCCTCGGCGACAGTGCGCTCCATGTACGCGGCGACGTTCGGGAACGCGGCGAAGTAGTCGTCGAGGATGTCGCGGGCCTCGTCGACGGCGACGCCCATCCGCTGGCTCAGCCCGTACGCCTCCATGCCGTAGGCGAGGCCGTAGTTCACGACCTTCGCGAATCGGCGGTCTTCGGCGGTGACGTCACCCTCTTCCTTGGCGAACACCTGCGCGGCGGTAGCAGTGTGGATGTCGGCGCCCCGTTCGAACGCCTCCACCAGCCCCGGGTCCTGGGCGAGGTGAGCGAGGACGCGCAGCTCGATCTGGGAGTAGTCGGCGGTGAGCAGCCCGAAGTCGTCGTCGGCGATGAACGCCCGGCGGAACTCCCGGCCGTCGGCGGTGCGTACCGGGATGTTCTGGAGGTTCGGCGCTTCGCTGGAGATCCGTCCGGTCGTGGTGTCGGTCTGCTTGAAGGTGGCGTGGACGCGCCCGTCGGCTGCGATGAGCGGTGGGAGCGCGTCGGCGTAGGTGCTCCGGAGCTTCTCGACCTCGCGGTAGCGGAGGAGGTCCTCGACGATCGGGTGGTCGTCGCGCATCTTCTGGAGCGAGTCGGCATCGGTGGACGGACCGGTCTTGGTCTTCTTGACCGGCGTGAGGCCCAGCTTCTCGAAGAGCACGACCCGCATCTGCGGGGTGGAGTTCACGTTGAACTCCTCACCCGCATGACCCCAGATCACCCGCATGAGTCGGTCGCACTCCTTGTTGAGCTCGGCGCTCAACGCGGAGAGGAACGCACGGTCGATGCGGATGCCGGTGCGCTCCATCTTCGCGAGCACCCGGACCAGCGGACGTTCGAACCGCTCGTAGAGATCAGTGAGCTCGCGTGCGGCGAGCGCCTCCGCGAGCGCGTCGGCGAGGCGGAGCACGACCACCGCACGACGACCGGCGTCCTCGGTGCCTGCGGTGCCGTCGAGGTCGAGGGTGCCCTCTTCCTGATCGGGCGAACGCACCTCGAGCGAGAGGAAGCGCAGCGCGAGGTCCTCGAGGAGGTACTTCCCGTCTCCCGGATCGAGGAGGTAGGCCATGAGTGCCGTGTCCTGCGCCAGCGTGCGCACATCGGCACCCAGCCCGTGCATCAGTTCCTTCGCCCGATGCGCGACGAGCGGAGGCCCGCCCTCGCCCACGAGCGCACCACCGGCAGCGAGCACGTCGTCGTCGCGCAGGAATGCGCCGTCGAGGTACGCGACCCGCCCGCTCGCCTCGGCGATGCCGAGCCCGAGGAGTGCACTGCGACCCGGGACGCCGTCCCAGCGTCCATCGAGCGCGTAGCGCGCACCATTCGCGGCGATCGCTCGCAGATGCTCGGCGGCTGCAGCCGCGTCGCGTAGGACCACGACCTCCACGTCGAGCGTCTCGCCCTCGGCGACCTCTTCGTCGGAGGTGTCGCCGCCGATCGCCGCCATCATCCGGGCGAAGAGCGTGCGGAACGCGAGCTGGTCGAAGAGCTCCCGGACCCGCTCCCGGTCGAACGCGCCGACGCGCAGCTCCTTTGGCGTGACGCCGCAGTCGACGTCGAGGACGAGGTTCGTCATCTCGAGGTTGAGCCGGACGCGATCGGCCATCTCCGTGAGGTTCTGCCGTTGCTTCGGGGGAAGCTCATCGACGTGGGCGAGGATGCCCTCGATGTCGCCGTAGGTGGTGACCAGCTTCGCCGCCGTCTTCTCGCCGATTCCGGGCACACCGGGGAGGTTGTCGCTCGAGTCCCCGCGCAGCGCCGCGTAGTGCGGGTATTGCTTCGGGGTCACGCCGCCCGTGCGCTCGACGATGCCTGCTTCGTCGTAGAGCGCGTAGTCGGAGACGCCGCGCTTGTTGTAGAGCACCTTGAGGTGGGGATCGTGCACGAGCTGGAACGCGTCGCGGTCGCCGGTGACGACCACCACGTCGGTGCCTTCCGCAGCGGCTTGCGTGGCGAGGGTCGCGATCACGTCGTCGGCTTCGACGCCCGCGATCTCGATCGTCGGCACCTCGAGCGCGGCGAGCACCTCGCGGATCAACGGCAGCTGAGATTTGAAGACGTCGGGTGTGGCCTTTCGCCCGGCCTTGTAGTTGGCGTCCATGTCGTGTCGGAACGACTTGGTCGGCGCGTCGAACGCGACTCCGAGGTAGTCCGGCTGCTCGTCGGCGAGGACCTTGGTGAGCATCGACGTGAACCCGAAGACCGCGTTCGTGAACGTGCCGTCGGGCGTCGCGAGATCGGCGGGAAGCGCGTAGAAGGCCCGATAGGCCAGTGAGTGCCCGTCGAGCAGGAGCAGCTTCGCCATTCCGCCGATCGTACGCCGCGCCTACGAGGCTGCCTTGACCGCCTTCTTCAGCGCCTTCGCCGATCGCTTGGCGATCGAGATGACGAGCGCGTCGTCGGGTGGGACGATCCGCGTGTGGGTGACCACCACGTTGTTGCGGATCCGGACGTACACGTAGCTCCGTGACTCGCTGACGCCGTCGCCCACCGTGGTCGTCCGCAGCGCGAGGGACTGGTTCCCGATGGTGGGGGTCGTGACCACGTCGGCGCTCACACCATTGACCGGCTCGCCGTCGAGAACCCAGCTGTCGCACGATGCCTCGGCATCCGCGACATTGGTCAGGAACGACTTCGCGCGGACCTTGTCGGGAAACGAATAGGCCTTCGTCCAGATGAACCATGTCGGCTCGTCGGGCGCCACGACCTTGGCGAGGATCGTTGCCGCGGTCGCCCCGACCTGGAGCTCGCCCGCGCCGTACGCATCCGTCGCGCCTCCGCACCAGCCGCCTTCGATGTCGTTCGCAAGGGCCCAGGGCCGACTCTCGATGACACCGGGGGCCGCTGGCGTCCAGCCCGCGCCCGGCGCCGTCGTCGGGGTGAGCAACGCTGCCGCGAGCCGTGCTTCGTCGAGCACGATGTACGGCGTAGCCGACGCCGGCGCTGCGCCGAGCAACCCGAACGCGACCAACGCGGTGAACAGCGCGATTCGCTTCATGGCGTGAGCTCCCCTGCGATCACTCGGCGGGCGATCTCTGCGATCTTGACCCGTTCGTTCATGGCACGTGTCTGGATGAACCGCCACGACGTCTGCTCGTCGAGGTCGTGCTCGTCCATCAGGCGACCCTTCGCTCGATCGATCAGCTTGCGCGCCTCGAGCCGGCCCTCCAGATCCTCGACGTGGCGCTCGAGCGAGGTGAGCTCCGCGTGGCGAGCGAGTGCCAGCTCGAGCGCCGGCACCAGGTCGCTCTTCTGGAACGGCTTGACGAGGTAGGCCAATGCACCGGCGTCGCGAGCCTGTTCGACCAGATCCCGCTGCGAGAACGCCGTCAGGATCAGCACCGCCGCGAGCCGTTCGCTCGCGATCTGGCGCGCCGCGGACAGGCCATCGAGCCCGGGCATCTTGACGTCGAGGATCACGAGGTCCGGGACGAGATCACGGACCAGCTCGATCGCCTCGTCACCGCGCCCGGTCTCGCCCACCACGGCGTATCCCTCTTCTTCGAGGAGCTCGCGGAGGTCGAGCCGGATGATCGACTCATCCTCGGCAATCACCACACGGGGGCTCGTGACCGGTGCAGTCATCGCTCAGCCGCCTCCGGAGGCCGACATCTCGGCCGACATGCGGTCGAGGAGGACGTCCTGCTCGACCTCGAGTGCCTGAATCGAGACGAGGAGCGTGTCGCGGTGACGCCCGAGGGCGTCGGCATGGCGACGGGCGTCCCGGGACTCGGCGTCCGTGAGCGGCGTCTCGGCGACGAGCGCGCGCAGCCGAGCATCTTCGGCCTCGTCGTCGAGGAAGACGACTTGCTCGGTGGTCACGGCCAGCTCGGCCCGTAGGCGCTTGAGCCGGTCGGACACATCGACGAGTCGGCGTTGCAGGATCGACCGCGTCATGGTCGCCAGAGTCTATGACCCGGAACGCCATGTGGCACCGTTGTTCGATGGATGAGCCCAGCTCGACCGCGCCAGGCCGGCACCCGATCTTCACACCTGAGCACGATGCCTTGCGCGCGTCGGTCCGCCGCTGGGTCGAGGCCGAGCTCGTGCCGAACGTCGAGGAGTGGGAGGACGCCGAGTACTTCCCCGACGACGTGTTCCGCCGCGCGGGAGCGCTCGGGTTCCTCGGTCTGCACTACCCGACGAAGTGGGGTGGCAGCGGAGGCGATCTGGCCGCCGAGGTGGTGTTCGTCGAGGAGGTCGCGAGGTCTGGGTGCGGGGCGCTCGCAATGGCACTGTCGGTCCAGACCGACATGGCGACACCTGCACTGGCCGAGTTCGGGACCGACGACCAACGCGAGCGGTACCTGCGTCCGGCGATCGCCGGGGAGAAGATCGCCGCGATCGCGATCACCGAGCCCGACGCGGGTTCCGATGTCGCGGGCATCAAGACACGCGCCACGCGCGACGGCGATGTCTGGCGGGTCAACGGGTCGAAGACGTACATCACCAACGGGGTCCGAGCCGACTTCCTCACCTGCGTCGTGAAGACCGACCCGGATGCCGGCCACGCGGGCATCTCGCTCCTCCTGGTCGACACTGCCAGCCCCGGCGTGAGCGTCTCGCGCAAGCTGCGCAAGCTCGGGATGTGGGCGAGCGACACGGCCGAGCTGGCACTCGACGACGTCGAGGTGCCCCACGAGAACCTGATCGGCCTGGAGCCAGGGCGCGGCTTCGCGCAGCTGATGTGGCAGCTGCAGTACGAGCGGATGTCGGGCGCAGCCGCCTGTATCGGATACGCGGAACGCGTCCTCACCGACACGATCGCATACGCGCGCGAGCGCGAGACGTTCGGCACGCCGATCGCCGGCCACCAAGTGATCGCGCACGCCCTCGCCGACGCCGCGACCGAGCTCGCTGCCGCGCGAGCACTGGTCTACGACACGGTCTGGCGGATCCTCGACGGCGACTACCCCGTCGCCGAGATCTCGATGGCGAAGAAGTACTCGGCCCAGGTCTTCAACCGGCTCGCCGACACGTGCGTCCAGGTGCACGGCGGGTTCGGGTACATGCACGAGGCCGCCGTGAGCCGAGCATTCCGCGATGCCCGCCTCCAGCGCATCGGTGCCGGCACCGACGAGATCATGAACGAGGTCATCGCGAAGCGCTTGGGGATCACCCCGTAGCCCGGTCGCCCAACTTCTCGGGTCGCTCTGCGGCGCTGCTGCCCAGGCCGCGGCCGAGAAGTCGCCACGGAGCGTGAACCCGCTCAACGTCACGGCGGATGCTGCCGACAAGGAGGTCACCCGGGCGCATCAGACGCGTCGGGCCCCCTGCCATGCGCCGCATCCTCCCCCTCCGCCTCGCTCCCGCCGCCCTCGGTGCCGCGGTCATCGCCGTCGTGATGGTCGCGTCGCCGGCGCTCGCCGACCCGTTGGCCGATGCCCGCCAGGAACGGGACCGTTCCCAGGCCGTCGCCGTCGCCGCGGCGCAGCGCTATGCCGATGCGCTCTCCGAGCAGGCGACGCAGGAAGCCGAGATCACCCGTCTCGAAGCGGAGATCCCGAAACTGCGAGCCCGGACGGCCGAGCTGCGCGTCCAGGTGCAGGACCGCGCGGTCGCGATGTACCGACAGGGATCGACGATGCCGCTGTCGCGGATGCTCGACACCGGAGGCGTCGTCGAGGCGGCCCGGGCCATCCAGCTCACGACCAGCGCCGCGGGCCATGACCGAGCGCTCGCGAGCGAGCTGACCCATTCGGCCGACCAGCTCGAGCGCGACGAAGCCGACCTTCGGGTTCGAAAGGCCGCGCAGGATGCCGTCGTCGCCAACCTCGCCGACGAACGGGTCTCCCTCGAGCAGGCGCTCGCCGCCGCCGATCAGGCCGTCACGAACCTCGAAGCCGTCGCGGCGTCCCAGGACGAGTTCCGCGGCGTCTCCGGTGCCGCGGCAGGCCGGGTCCGCACCGGCGCCTCTGTCTGCCCGGTGGCGGGCACCACCGTGTTCGTGAACGACTGGGGCGCACCACGCTCGGGCGGCCGTACCCACAAGGGCAACGACCTCCTCGCGGCGATGGACACACCGCTCGTGGCCGTGGTCGCCGGGACGGTCCAGTGGGCCGACGACGACCTGGGCGGCATCGGCGCGTGGCTGATGGGTGACGATGGCGTCGGCTACTACTACGCGCACATGAGCCACCGGGAGGGCGATGCGCCCCGACGGGTCGCGCGGGGTGAGGTGATCGGCTACGTCGGCGACACCGGCAACGCGGTGGGCGGGCCACCGCACCTGCACTTCGGGATGCGTTCGCAGTCGGGCGAGATGGTGAACCCCTATCCCACCACGCGTGCGCTCTGCCAGACCTGAGCCGCGCGGCGCGAGGTGCCCGGGGAGGGATTCGAACCCTCATGCCCTTGCGAGCAGCGGATTTTGAGTCCGCCGTGTCTGCCATTCCACCACCCGGGCGGGGACGTCATTGTGGCATTGCCTAACATGACCGCCGTGTCCTTCGTGATCGCAACCGATGCCCTGCCGTGGATCGTCGGCGTGGCCGTCGTGTCGGTCGTCACCCTGCTCCTGATCATCGTTGCACCGTGGCGCACGATCCGCCGCGAGTCGCCCCTGGCCGACGAGATCGAGTCCCGGCTGCTGCTCGGCGAGGATCCCGACGAGATCGACCGCGACCTCCAGTCCCGGGTGCAATCGCACGCGCCCGTGACCGACCTGCTCGGCGTCAACGCCGAGTCCGAGGCCGACGCCACCGACTGATCGGGCCCCACCTCACCCGTTCTCGGCACGTTCAGCGTTGCTGGGCAACAACCAGCGTGCCGAGAGACCGGGCGCGCGGGGCGGCGAGGTCTACGCCAGGGCGAAGAAGATCCGCGCCTCGCAGGCCTTCTCGTCACCGACGCTCACTCGGCCCCGGCCCCAGCCGCCACGCGCCGAGAGGCGCTCGAGCTCGACGTGGAGCGTCAGGGTGTCGCCGGGGACCACGAGGCGGCGCCAGCGGACCTTCTCGACGCCGCCGAACAGCGGAAGCTTCCCGGCATACCGCTCGTCGGACAACACGGCGATCGCACCAGCCTGGGCCAGCGCCTCGAGCTGGATCACGCCCGGAAACACCGGGTTGCCCGGGAAGTGCCCGGCCAGGAACGCCTCCTCGCCGGTCACCCGATAGCGGGCCTCGATCGAGACGCCGGCCTCGAAACCGACCACCTCGTCGACGAAGCGGAAGGGCGGCCGGTGCGGGAGCAGCGCGACCAGGTCGTCGGATTCGGCGAGGGCCATGGCGCGACGGTACCCGCCACCACATGGCCCGGACGCGGCGCAAGGTACCGACGGGTCGGGTGTAACCCTCTTCGTCTGCTTCCGGTCCCACCAGAGGTACGAGCGGAGAGGGATCAGTCCACGTGAGCATCGCGATCGTGTTCCCCGGACAGGGGACCCAGGCGCCGGGTATGGGCGCGCCCTGGCGCGATCACGCCGCGTGGTCGATCGTCGAGCGCGCCGAAGCTGCGTTCGGCGAGCCGCTCGCTCCCCTCCTCCTCGACGCGACCGCCGACGACCTCGCCCGCACGCGCGAGGCGCAGCTCGCGGTGCTCCTCACCTCGCTCATGGCCTGGGAGGCAATCCGCGAGCACGTGCACGCGCCAGTCGCGTTCGCCGGCCACTCCCTCGGCCAGGTGACTGCACTGATCGCATCCGGCGCGATCGAGCTCGACGCCGGCGTCCGCTTCGCCGCCCGACGGGCTGAGCTCACGCAGGCCGCAGCCGACGCGCATCCGGGACGGATGGCCGCGCTCCTCGGTGCCACGGTCGAGCAGGCCGAATCCGCCTGTGAGGCCGCGCCCGACGGATGCTGGGTCGCCAACGACAACGCACCCGGGCAGGTTGTGATCGCCGGGACCCCCAACGGAGTCGAAGCCGGCAGCGCCCGGGCCAAGGAGCTCGGGGTCAAGCGCGCCGCGCCGCTGAAGGTCGGTGGTGCGTTCCACACGCCGCTGATGCGCGACGCCGCCGACGCACTCCCGACGGTCCTCGCCGACATGACGTTCTCGCGGCCGGCGGCACCCGTCGTCTCCAATCACGACGCCATTGCATACGACGACGCCGACGGATGGCGCGACCGCCTCGCGACCCACGTGACCCAGCCCGTGCGCTGGCGAGGCTCCATGACGACCCTCGTGGAGCTCGGCGCGACATCGTTCCTCGAAGTCGGGCACGGCTCGATGCTCGCCGGACTCGCGAAGCGAGCCGTCCCCGACACCCCCGTGCGCGGCATCGCCGCGCCGTCTGACTGCACCGTCTTGGAAGAGGTCCGCTGACATGGAAGCCCTGCTCGACCACGGTGAGGGACTCCTCGTCCCCGAGCGGATGATCGTCGCGCCCACGGTCGGTACCTTCCGCGCCGTCCCGCTCGACGAAGGCGCGCCCCTCTCCGTCGGCCAGACTGTCGGGATGGTCGACGGCCCCGGCACCTCCACCCCGGTTGCGAGCCCGTTCCGCGGCCACCTCGTCGGCGTGCTCGTCCACCATGGCGAGCGCATCCGCGAGGGTCAGCCCATCGCCTGGCTGCGCGTCGCCTGAGTCGGAGCACCGGGGACCGATGCGAGCCTGTATCGCTGGCTGGGGAACGGCAGTTCCCGAAGGCCGGCTGACGAACCACGACCTCGAGCAGCGCGTCGACACGACCGACGAGTGGATCGTCGAGCGAACCGGAATCCGGGAACGCCGGATCGCCGCGCCCCACGAGACGACCGCGAGCCTGGCCATCGAAGCGGGGACGGCCGCGATCAAGCAGGCCGGTATCACCCCGGACGAGGTCGACCTCCTCATCGTGGCGACCGCCACTCCCGAGCAGCCCATCCCCCACACCGGTGCCTTCGTCGGCGACGGCCTCGGGCTCAGTTGCGGATCGTTCGACCTGGCCGCCGGGTGCGCCGGCTTCGTCTACGAGCTCGTCACCGGCGCCGCGCTCCTCACCTCCGGCAACCTGCGCAACGTCCTCGTGATCGGCGCCGAGACCCTCTCGCGGATCGTCGACCCAGCCGACCGCGGCACGTGCATCCTCTTCGGAGACGCTGCCGCTGCAGTGGTCCTCGAACCGTGCGACGACGACTCGCTGGGGCTGCTCGCCTGGGACCTCGGGTGCGACGGTTCGGCCACGGGGCTGCTCGAGATCCCCGCCGGCGGGAGCCGCCTCCCCACGACGCCGGCGACGATCGCCGAGGGGCAGCAATTCATCAAGATGCAGGGGCAGGAGGTGTTCCGTCGGGCGGTCCGTGCGGTGGTGAACTCGGCCCGCGCCGCGCTCGATCGGGCCGGCGTCACGGCCGCGGACGTCGACCACTTCGTCCCCCACCAGGCCAACCTCCGGATCATCGAGGCTGCCGCCAGCCGTCTGAAGATCCCGACCGAACGTACGGTGGTGAACATCGACGAGTACGGCAACACCTCAGCCGCGTCGATCCCGCTCGCACTCTCGGAGGCCGCGGAGTCGGGCCGAGTGTCCGACGGCGATCTCGTCCTGCTGAGCGGGTTCGGTGCCGGGATGACCTGGGGAAGTGCCGTCCTGCGCTGGGGCCGCGCGTGAGTCGAACCGCACTCGTCACCGGCGCGTCCCGAGGCATCGGGCGCGCGATCGCCGTCGCGCTCGGCGCGAGCGGGCACCAGGTCGCGTGCGGGTTCGCGAACGATGCCGACGGCGCGGCCGCCACAGTCACCGCCATCACCGACGCGGGCGGCGACGCCTCGTCGGTGCAGGTCGACGTGGTCGATGTCGCGTCCGTGGACGCGGCCTTCACCCAGGTCGAGGACTCCTACGGACCCGTCACGATCCTCGTGAACAACGCCGGCGTGACGGCCGACGGCCTCGTCGCCAGGATGAGCGACGAGCAATGGGCAACCGTGCTCGGCACCAACCTCACCGGGGCCTTCCAGACCATCCGCCGGGCGACCCCCAAGATGATGCGGGCCCGGGGAGGCCGGATCGTCAACGTCTCGTCGGTGAGCGGCATGATGGGCGCCCCGGGGCAAGCAAACTACGCTTCGGCCAAGGCTGGTCTCGTGGGCCTCACCCGGGCACTCGCCCGCGAGCTGGCACCACGTAACATCACCTGCAACATCGTGGCTCCGGGGCCTATCGTGACGGCGATGACCGAGACCATGCCTCCGGAGTGGCGCAGCGTCATGGAGATGACGGTTCCGTTGGGTCGACTCGGCACTCCCGAGGAGGTCGCCGCAGCCGTCGACTTCCTGTGCACCGAAGCTGCTGGGTACGTGACCGGGGCGATCATCCCGGTCGATGGCGGCCTCGGCATGGGCCACTGAAGCACCACGTTCCGGGTCACGACCCGGCACCGACCAACGGACGAAGATCGACCCCCGACAACACGAAGGAGCACACCGGATGGAGCGTGACGAGGCACTCACCGCACTGCGGGAGGTGGCCGTCGAGGTCCTCAGCGTCGAGCCCGACGTGGTGACCGAAGATGCACGATTCAAGGAAGATCTCGACGCCGACAGCCTCGACCTCGTCGAGCTCGTCATGGGCCTCGAGGAGCGGTTCGACATCTCGGTCCCCGAAGAGGACCTCGACGGTGTCGCCACCGTCGGCCACGCCGTCGACCTCGTGATGAACAAGGTCGCCGCGAAGTAATGACCGACGTTCGCGACCACGCAGGTCGCCCGCGTGTCGCCGTCACGGGGATCGGAGTCAAGACTCCAGCCGGCAACGACATCACGACGCTCTGGGCCAACCTGCGGGCAGGACGCTCGATGGCGCGCGAGATCGAGCAGTTCGACGCGTCCGAGCTCGGCGTCCGCTTCGCCTGCGAGGTGCGCGACTTCGACCCGGTCGACTACTTCGGGCCCAAGGAGGTCCGCCGCCAAGACCGAGTCACACACTTCGGCTTCGCGGCTGCCGTCGACGCGGTGACCGACGCCGGAGAGCTCGGTGCGGACCCGAGCCGCTGCGCGGTCGTCGCCTCCACCGGGGTCGGCGGGCTGAACACGCTCCAGGAGAACGTCACCAACTACCTGCAGAAGGGCGCGAACCGGGTCAGCCCATTCTTCGTCCCGATGCTCATGCCCAACGCGACAGCAGGCGCGATCTCGATCCACTTCGGGTTCACCGGCGTCTCCATGTGCGTCTCGACGGCCTGCGCCGCGGGTGCCAACGCGATCGGTGAAGGAGTCCGGATGATCCGCGACGGCTCCGCCGACGTCGTCGTCGCGGGAGGCACCGAGGCATTCACCTCGGTCACCGTCGCCGCGTTTGCCCGAATGGGCGCACTCAGCACACGCAACGACGCGCCCGAGCTGGCGTCGCGACCGTTCGACGCCGATCGCGACGGCTTCGTCATGGCGGAGGGCGCCGCGTTCTTCGTGCTCGAGTCCCTCGAACGTGCACGCGAGCGGGGGGCCACGGTCTACGGGGAAGTTGCTGGCTACGGCCGCAATTCCGACGCGTTCCACATCACCGCGCCGTCCCCGGGTGGTGTCGGTGCCGCGACCTGCATGCAGCAGGCGATCGAGGACGCCGGACTGACCCCCGCCGAGATCGGCCACATCAACGCACACGGCACGTCGACCCCGTTGAACGACGCCGCCGAGACCGAGGCGATCCACAAGGTCTTCGGCGACGACGCGCCACCGGTCACCGGCAGCAAGGGTGTCCTCGGGCACATGGTTGGTGCCGCCGGCGCCGTCGAGGCCGTCATCTCGCTCCTCGCCATCGCCGACGGCGTGGTGCCCCCGACTGCGAACTTCGACCACACCAGCGAGGATGTCGTGCTCGACGTCGTCGCGGGCGACGTGCGTGAGATCGGGTCCAAGCCGGTGGTGTCGAACTCGTTCGGGTTCGGCGGCCACAACGCCTCGCTGGTGTTGACGCCCACGGCGTGACCGCTCCCCGCCCGTCCACGCCCATCGCTGCGCGGCGCAGCGAGGCAGCGACGGCGGCACTCACTGAGCGCAATGGACGATCGATCGTCGAGTTCGACATCCGCGGCGGCAAGCATGTCGGCGCGATCGGACCGCCCGAGGGCCGGACCCTCGCCCGCGCGATCCGACAGGCCACTGAGCTCGGGGTACCCGTCGTCGGGACGATCGCGTCCTCCGGTGCCGACGTGACCGAAGGGGTCGCGTCGCTGCACGCCTGGGGTGAGGTTGCCCGTGCGATGGCCGCGGCATCCGGTGTCGTCCCCATACTGCTGCACGTCGTCGGCCCTTGCGTCTCGGGCCCCGCGCTCCTCCTCGGTCTCGCCGACCTCGTGGTGATGACCGAGGACTCGTTCGCGTACGTCACCGGGCCCGACACGGTGCGTTCGTTCACCGGGATCGCCGTCGACAGCCGTTCACTCGGGGGCGCGGCTCTGCACGCGACCCGGAGCGGTGTGGCTGCCCTCGTCGTTCCTGATGAGCACGCGGGGCGGGAGATCATCGCGGCGATCCTCGACTACCTGCCGTCGAACCACCTCGAGGACCCACCGCGCTGGCCGACGGACGACCCGATCGACCGATCGTGCACCCGCGCCGCGACTGCCGTCCCGGCAAGGTCGAGTGCCGCGTACGACGTTCGCATCGTCGTCGAAGACGTGCTCGATGGCGACTCGTTCCTCGAGCTACGTCCCCGTCACGCCGCGAACCTGGTGACTGCGCTCGGCCGTCTCGACGGGCGGACGGTCGGGATCGTCGCCAACCAGCCCAACCAGCGCGCGGGCACGATCGACATCGAAGCTTCCGAGAAGGCGGCGCGGTTCGTCCAGTGGTGCGACTGCTTCAACATCGCGCTCATCACCTTCGTCGACACCCCCGGCTTCGAACCGGGCAAGGACCTCGAATGGCGGGGCATGATCCGACACGGTGCGGAGCTCGTGTACGCGTACGCCAACGCGACCGTCCCCCGCCTGTGCCTCGTGCTGCGCAAGGCATACGGAGGTGCGTACATCGTCATGGACTCGAAGGGGCTCGGGAACGACTGGTGTGGCGCCTGGCCCACGGCTGAGATCGCGGTGATGGGTGCCCCCGGTGCAGTGGGGATCTTGCACGGTCGTCACCTGCGGGGCATCGATGACGACGAGGCGAGGCTCGCAGAGCAGGTCGCACTCGAACACGAGTACGAGGACCGCTTCGCGAACCCGTACGTGGCTGCCGAGTGGGGATTCGTGGACGATGTGATCCCCGCGGCCGAGACTCGCCAGATCCTCGCCACCGCGCTCGATCGGCTGTCCACCAAGCGCGAGACCACTCCCCGACGGCGACACGGCAACACGCCCCTGTAGGCCGCGACGCTCCCTGCTGCGCAACGGGGAACGCATCCTGGCGCCGCCGATAGGATCGCCGGGCCTTGGGAGGAACCATGCTGCTCGACGGGAAACGCATCTTGATCACTGGTGTGCTGAACGACGCCTCGATCGCGTTCACGGTCGCACGCCGCGCCCAGGAAGAGGGAGCGGAGGTCATCCTCACCTCGTTCGGCCGGGTCATGCGCCTCACCGAGCGCACGGCGAAGCGCCTCCCCACCGAGGCGACCGTTGTCGAGCTCGATGTCAGCAACCCCGACGACCTCGATGCGCTCGCCGAGCGCGTGGGGGGTCACCTCGACGGCGTGCTCCACGCGATCGGCTTCGCCCCCGAGTCCTGCCTCGGAGGTGGCTTCCTCACCGCCCCGTGGGAAGACGTCGCGATCGCGCTCCAAGTCTCGGCCTTCTCGCTGAAAGCGCTGGGCGTCGCCGCGCTCCCGCTCATGGGCCCGGGCGGGTCGATCGTCGGACTCGACTTCGACAACACCCAGGCGTGGCCCGTCTACGACTGGATGGGCGTCGCCAAATCCGCGTTCGAGTCCACGGCGCGGTACCTCGCTCGCGACCTCGGCCCCAAAGGTGTTCGGGTGAACCTGGTCGCGGCCGGACCGATCCGGACGATGGCCGCGAAGAGCATCCCGGGCTTCGAGGCTTTCGAAGAGGTGTGGGCCCAGCGCGCGCCGCTCGGCTGGGACATCCGTGACGCGGAGCCGGTCGCGAACGCCTGCGTCGCGCTGTTCTCGGATCTGTTCCCGGCAACCACCGGTGAGATGCTCCACGTCGACGGCGGTTTCCACGCCGTCGGCGCCTGAGGATTCTGGAGGGACCATGAAGGACCTGACCACCGACGAGCGGCTCGCATTGATCCCACTCTTCGCCGGCATGTCGAAGAAGGAGATCGCTGCGGTGTCGGGCCTGGCTACTCGCCTCGACCTGGCCGCAGGCAAGGAGCTCACCAAGCAGGGTGAGATCGGGAACGAGTTCGTGATCGTCCTCGACGGCGAAGTCGATGTCCTGATCGACGGCAAGGTCGTCGCCACCCGCGTCAGCGGCGACTACTTCGGCGAGATCGCGCTGCTGAGCGAGCGCCCGCGCACCGCGACCGTCGTGGCGAAAACCGCGGTCTCGATCGAGGTGATCGGCCGACGCGAGTTCCGCGCCTTGGTGAAGGATCAGCCGGGGATCGAGACGCAGCTCCAGGCCGCGATGGCCGAACGCCTCGCTGCCGACGACGTCGACTGACGCACGTCAGCGTCGCCGTTCAACCGCGCAGGGCGTCCGTGACCTTCGGGACCGTGTCCTTCGGGCTCACCTTGTAGAAGGCACCGGCGACCTTCCCCGTGGCATCCACGACGAACGCCGAGCGCACGATGCCCATGTACTTCTTGCCGTACATCGACTTCTCGCCCCAGACGCCCCACTTCTCGGCAACGGCATGGTCCTCGTCTGCCAGCAGCGTGAACCCGAGGTCGTACTTCTCGTCGAACTTCTTCTGCTTCGCGGGAGGATCGGGACTGATGCCGAGCACCACGGCTTTCAGCTTCTTGAGGTCGGGCATCGCATCGCGCAACGAGCACGACTGCGTCGTGCATCCAGGCGTGTCGGCCTTCGGATAGAAGTACACGACGACGCGCTTGCCCTTGAAGTCGGACAGCTTGACCGTCTTGCCCCGCTGGTCCACCAGCGTGAACGCTGGGGCGCGCTTGCCGACCTCGAGCTGTGCCACTCGGATGCTCCTCTTGTCGCGATCTCGTAGTGTGACACGCCATGAGCGATGCACTCGACGGCTTCACCGCAACCGAATTCTCCCATGACGGCGTGACGTACCCCGTGTACGCCGCCGGCACTGGCCCCGCCGTGATCGTCATACACGAAGTCCCGGGCCTGCACCCCGGGGTGATCGACTTCGGACGTCGGGTCGTCGACCGCGGCTTTCACGTACGGATGCCGTCGCTCTTCGGAACGCCGGGGAAGCCCTTCGGGGCGGGCTACTCCATGCGCTCGATGGTCTCGGGCTGTGTCGCCAAGGAGTTCGCGTCGTGGGCGCTGAACCGCACGAGCCCGATCTCGTCGTGGCTGCGGGCGCTGGCTGCTGACGCGCACGAGGCGTGCGGAGGACCCGGCGTCGGCGCCGTCGGCATGTGCTTCACCGGTGGGTTCGCCCTCGGGATGATGCTCGACGACCGGATGCTGGCTCCGGTCCTCAGTCAGCCCTCGCTGCCGTTCGCGGTCGGCAAGCGCCGCAGGGCATCCGTCGGCATCAGCGATGCCGACCTCGAAGCGCTCAGCGGTCGCGCTGCCGCGGGCGCCTGCGTGATGGGGCTGCGCTTCACCGGCGATCCCCTGGTCCCGGCGGCGCGCTTCCAGACCCTGCGGGACGCGCTCGGCGACGGCTTCATCGGCGTCGAGATCGACTCCTCGAGGGGGAACCCACACGAGATCAAGCGGACCGCACACTCTGTCCTCACGTTGGATCTCGTCGACGAGCCGGGCCACCCAACGCGCGCGGCTCTGGACCAGGTCCTGGACTTCTTCGACGTTCGGCTTCGCTAGGAGCCGCCCTCAACCAGGTGACGTCGTCTTGCGCGCCAGCCCGTGGCCGAAGAAGCCGCCCTTGGGACGAGCGTGCGCGTGGTAGTGGTCGGGGATCTGGCGCATGTTGTCGTCGACGT
>JANOWV010000311.1:0-2649 GCA_031418075.1 Actinomycetes bacterium | reverse complement strand
GGCGTGCGCGTCGAGCCGGCGCTCGTGGTAGCGCTCGTGGCCGATGTAGTCGCGCAGCCGGCTGGCCTACCCCTCCTGCAATACGCGCTGACCGAGCTGTTCGATGGCCGCGACGGCGCAGTAATGACACGCGCTGCTTACGACGAGCTGGGTGGTCTGGCCGGTGCACTGGCGCGGCGGGCGGACGCAATGCTCGACGCGCTCGATGACAACGGTCGCGACGCCGTGCGCCGCCTGTTCGCCCGCCTCATCACACCAGGTGAGGCCACGGAGGACACGCGTCGGCGCGCTCGTCGCTCCGAGCTCATGTCATTCCCGCCCGCGTTGATCGACGCGTTCGGCGCCGCCCGACTGCTCACGTTCGACGTGAACCCCGCCGACCGCGAGCCGACCGTCGAGGTGGCCCACGAGGCGCTCATCCGCCACTGGCCCCGGCTGCGCACGTGGCTCGACGAGGACCGTGACGCGCTGCGCGCCTTACGCCACCTATCCGACAGCGCTCGCACGTGGGACGAGCGGGGGCGCGATACGAGCGACCTATACTCGGGCGCACGCTTGCAGCTCACCGACGATTGGGAGCTTGCCCATCCGGGTGAGTTGGCCGACGCCGAGTCACGCTTTCTCGCCGCGAGCAGCGCCGCAGCCAGCAGAGTCGCCGGCGCGCTCTACTAGCGGCGCTGGCGACCGTGGCGGCAGTCGCGATGGCTGCCGCGTCGCTGGCGTTCGTGCTCCGTGGTCGCGCTGATGCCAGCGCTCGCCGGGCAGTCGCCGCCCGCATCGACCTGGAGCTCAAGCGCGTGGCGTTCCAAGCACAGAACATCGCGGACCAGCGGCCGGATCTCGCGCTGCTCCTCGCCGCGGAGGCGTACCGCCGCCGCCCCGACACCACGAGCGAGGGCGCTCTCGAGGCGGTGCTGGCCACCATGCGTGCGCCCACATCGTTCGTGTCACTCGACCTGCCCGCTGGCTTTCCCCGGATCGCTGCGACGCCCGACGGGCGACTCCTCGTGGTGGCGCGCGGAGGCGTCGCGCTCGTAGTCGACGGGGCGACGCTCCGCCCGACCGGGACACGCATCCCAGTGAGCGCCTCCCCCACACTCGCGCTCCGCCCCGATGGTGGCGAACTCGCCATCGTCTCGGAGACCGGTGAGGTGCGCCGGGTCGATCCCGCGAACGGTGCCGAGGTTGCACCGATACGGTCCGTCCGCACGCTCACCGGTCTCCCGTGGGGTGCCCCCGCCGTATACCTTCCCCGTGGGCGCCTTGCAGTGGGCGACGGCGGTGACCTGCTCGTGCTGGCGGCGCGGTCCGGCGACGTCGAACGTACAGTGACGACGGGTGTCGAGATCGTGTCGCTTTACCGTCGACGGAACCGGTGAGCATCTCGTTGTTGGGCGCTACCATCCGACCGCAACAACCGCGCCGGCACTTCTCGCCGACACGACGAGCTTCGCCCTTCGCGAACTCCCCGGCGCGGCCGCCTTCGACGACGCCCGGCATCGCATCGTGCTCGGCGACCTGGTGACGAACACGGTTGTGGCGGTGGAGGCTGGGGCGCTCGCGGTGGCGGCCGGCCCGACCCCGGTCAAGGGAGGGCCGCTCCTTTTGGCGGTCGCCGAGGACGGCACGGCGCTCGTGCACACCTACTCCACCGGTGGTGCCTACCGGCTCGATGCGGATCTGCACGCCACGGAACTGATGGGCCACTTCCAAACCGTGGCGCGGGTGGTCGAACGGTTCGTCACGCCCACCCCGACCGGGCTTGCCGAGGTCGACCCGTTCGAGCGCACCGCACTGGCCTCGCCCACGTCGTTCGTGGGCGCACCGTCCACGAGCCTGGATGGCACGGTGATCGCTATGGCCAACGGCCCCCGGATCGACGTCTTCGACGACGCCGGCCACCGGCTGGCTGGTCCCCTGCACGTGGAAGGCGGCGGCCGCGTGTACACGGCCACCGTGAGCCCCGACCACCGCTTCGTGATGGCCGTGCCCTATCCGGTCCTCGCCCTCACCGTCCAGGGCTCGGGCACCTTTGTCCGGGACCTACCGACCGGCGCCTTGCTCGCCCACACCCTCACGGAGACCGGGCCCTTCGTGCAATGGGACCCGACCGGTGAGCGACTGGCGATCGGGCCTAACCCGACGACGGTGTTGGACGCCCGCACGGGCAAAACATTGTTCGTACTGCCGATCGGCACGTACGTGGCATGGTCGCCGGACAGGGCACAGCTTGCCGCCGCCGGTGACGCGGTTGGCCTAGCGCTCGTGGACGGGTCCACCGGCAAGGTCCAGGCGACGATCGAGGGCTTTCGCGACCCCGGGTTCCTAGGTTTCTCGCCCGACAGGAGGGTGCTCGTGCGCATCGCCAGCGGCGCGGTCGACCTCATCGACCTCGAGTCGCGAGCCCGGATCGGGCGGCCGATTCCGCTCGCGACGGGTGTCGACACGATCCCCGCTGGCAGCAAGGGCGTCCTCTACGCCGGCACGATCGCTGGTGGACCCGTCACGTTGTACGACCTCGACCCGGCTTCGTGGGCGCGGCAGGCGTGCGCCCGCGCTGGGCGGAACCTGACACACGACGAGTGGGATCAGTACCTCGCTCCGCTCGGGCCGTACCGGGCAACGTGCTCGCAATACCCGGCCGCGGCC
>JANOWV010000310.1:0-3934 GCA_031418075.1 Actinomycetes bacterium | reverse complement strand
CCTGGGTGAGTCCTTGGGCGGTGGAGTGCTCACGCTCGTCGACCGCCTACGGCCGGGGCTGTTCCACCGCCTCATGCTCTGCGAGGCGATCGCGTTCGATGCTGACGCACTAGGAGCTCGACCGCCGGGGAGCGGACCCGGCGACGGTGGCAACTTCATGGCGATGATCGCCCGGAAGCGGCGCGCCGTGTGGCCGAGTCGAGAGGAAGTTCGGGCGTCGTACGGATCGCGTGCACCTCTCGACGAGCTTGCCCCCGAGGCGCTGGACGCCTATGTGCGATGGGGGTTCGCGGACACGGCGACCGGAGAGGTCGAGCTCGCCTGCGCACCCGAGGTGGAGGCGACGATCTTCGAGATCTCGAACTCAGCCGGCGGTGCCGCGGACGCGTGGTTGCACCTCAGCGATCTCACGGCGTCGATGGTTGTCGCGAACGGCACCCGCTCGAACCTTCCCGCGCCATGGTTCGCGGCGCAGGCGGACCGGATCGGCTGCCCACACGTGGAGGTCGACGGCGGGCACTTCTTCCTGCAGGAGGACACTGCCCGCGCGGAGGCCCTCGTGCGCGAGCATCTGGCATGACGGACGATCGGGTGGACCGGCTGCTCGCGTACGAGGAGATCCGCCAGCTGGTTTCCCGCTACGCGGTCGCCACCGATGCGCGTGACCTCGACGCACTCGTGGCGCTGTTCGTCGACGACGTGCGTGTCGGCGTAGACGCGCAGGGACGAGTGGTGCTCCGCGAGTTCTTCGACCGGACGTTGCGCGAGATCGGCACCACGATCCTCAATGTCGGCACACACGTCATCGACTTCGTGGATGACGATCACGCGACCGGGATCGTCTACTGCCGGGGTGAGATCCAGGTGGGAAACCAGTGGGTGGTGCAGGCGATCCAGTACCGCGACGACTACCAGCGTCGCGACGGACACTGGTACTTCGCCCGACGGCGGCACCTGCTCTGGTACGGGCGCGAGGTCGGCACGTCACCCATCGGGCTCGCACCCGCGAACTGGCCCGAGCAGCACACCGGCACCGGCGAGCTCCCCGACGAGTGGCCGACATGGCGCGCCTTCTGGGAGAGCGCCGAAGACGGGTAGCCCGCGTCTCCGGATACCGCGGATCACACGTGCGTGGTGATGATCGTGGTCTTGGTCGTGAGGGGCTCGGTCGACTGGGCGGGGAGCGGGCCGGGGCCGAGCCAGGGGCGGAGGAACGACTCGAGGTCGGCGTTGGCCACATCGCTCGCGACGGCGATGAGGTCTTCCGTCGATGCGGACTTCCCACCGAAGCGGTCGAGGTACTCGGCGAGGAACGCTCGGAACCCGTCGTCGCCGAGCTTCAACCGGAGCGCGTGCAGCACGAGAGCGCCGCGCTCGTAGCTCGCGATGCCGAACATGTTGTCGAGTCCAGGGTCGTCGGTGGCGGTGTCGGTGTCGCGCGCCACATGCGAACGGGCCAGTCCGATGTTCGCCGCGATCGGCACGCCCAGTGCGTGCTCCTCCCAGAGCCACTGGCCGTAGGTGGCAAACCCTTCAGCGAGCCAGGTCTCGTCCCAGGACGCTGGACTCACCTGGTCGCCGAACCACTGGTGCGCGAGCTCGTGGGCGACGATCGAGCTCTGGAGCGCGTTCGGCGCGAACGTCGACAAGGTCTGGGCTTCGAACGCGAGCCCGTCGATCCCTTCGGCGGGGACGAGGATGCCGTAGACGTCGAAGGGGAACTTCCCGAACCAGCCGGTGAAGAAGTCGAGCATGGCGGGGGTCTCGTCGGCTGCTTTCTTGGCGTCGTCGGCGAGCTGCGGTGCGTAGACGTTGCGGATCGCAACGCCGTTGACGGCCGGGCGGTCGTCGATGATCAGGTCGCCGATGGCGACCTGGGCGAGGTAGGTCGCCATGGGCGCGGGGTCGGACCACACCCAGATGTTCCGACCGTTGGTCTCGGAGCGTTGTTGGAGCGAGCCGTTCGCGACGGCGACGAGCGGCGTCGGCACGCTGATCCGGAACGTGAACGTTGCCTTGTCGCTCGGGTGGTCGTTCGACGGGAACCAGTGGTTGGAACCGTTGGGCTCGTCGAGGGTGACGGCGCCGTCGGAGGTGGGGATCCACCCGTTCGCGGCCTGGATGCCCGGGATCAGGCTCGGCTCGGGCAGGCCGAAGTAGCGGACCCGTACCGCGAAGTCCTTGCCGCGTGCGATCGCGACCGACGGCCGAACGATCAGCTCGCCCTCGGTGCGCGACGCGCGTGCGCGTGTGCCGTCGATGGTCACCTGTTGGACCCTCATGCCGGTGAGATCGAGGTGGAACGAGGCGAGCCGGCGAAGCGCGCGGACCTGGAGGGTCGCGTCCCCGCGCAGTGTCCCCGAACCGGGCTCGTACGCGATCGCCAGGTCGTAGCTCTGCACATCGATGCCGCGGTTGCCGAGCGCCGGGAGGTAGGGGTCGGGAGGGACGAGGCTCCCAGGATCGGAGGTGGTTCGACCCCCGACCGTCGTCGTGGTCGACGTGGCCGACGTCGAGCTGCTCGTGCTCGTGCTCGTGCTCGTGGTCGAAGTCTTGGTCGTGTCGGGTGCGGCGAACGCCGGGGTCGCGGCAGTCGCGAGCGCGGCCGCCACCAGGAGTGCCGTGCAACGGCGGGGGGATCGTGAGCGATGCATCAGGATGTTCACGTTAGGGGAGCCCATCCGGTTCCCCCGCGCTCGGCTCGTCCCTGAGCGCTTTGGCGTCGCGCAACCGTCACTGGGACACCCCGAGCGACGCCAAAGCGGTGAGCGGGGGGTGCCGATCAGGCGACGACGCCGTCGGCCCGGAGGCCGGCGATCGCGGCATCGTCGCGACCCAGCTCGGCGAGCACCTCGTCGGTGTGCTGCCCGAGGTCGGGCGGCATCGCAGTGGGCGCGCCCGGTGTCCCGAGGTAGTCGACGGGGGTGTTGATCATCGTCACCGTGCTGTCGCCGTCGGGCACCTCGACGAACCCGCCACCGGCCCAGGCCTGGGGGTCGGCGAGCACCTCGTCGGGGCTCTGCACCGGTGCCCACCACATGCCCTCGCGGTCGAACGCCTCGCCCCACGCGTCGCGAGTGCGGGTCGCGAACTGCTCGTCGAGGAGCGGGATGAGGATGCCGACGTTGTCGCGTCGCGCGGTGGCCGTCGCGAACCGCTCGTCGTCGATCCACGCCGCGCGGTCGATCGATCGGCACAGATCGGGCCAGTGTCGATCACCGTCGAGGCCGATGAGCCAGAACCACCGGCCGTCGGCGTCCTGGTAGCGGTTGATAGCGGGATTGGTCATCGTCTCGTGGGTCGCGACGCCGATCGACACCCCGAAGCGCAGCGCGGTGTTGAGGTCGAAAGAGATCGTGTACATGCCGTGGCGCAGGAGCGAGGTGTGGACGAGCTGACCCTCGCCGGTGCGGCCGCGGGCGACGAGCGCGGCGCAGATGCCGGCTGCGAGCGTCATGCCCGCGTTGTGGTCGCCCTGGCCGCCCCGCTGGAACGGTGGGCCGTCGCCGCCTGGTGCGGCGAGGAGGTGGGCGATGCCGCTCCGAGCCCAGAACGCGCCGATGTCGTAGGCGGCGCGGTCGGCGTCGGGTCCTTCGAGGCCGTAGCCGGTGATGATCCCGTAGACGAGCTTCGGGTTCGCGGCTCGGACCGCGTCGGGATCGAGGCCGAGACGCCGGAGTGCATCCATCCGGATGTTCGTGACGAAGACGTCGGCGTCGGCGAGCAGCTCGTGCGCGATGGTCCGGCCGGCGTCGTGGCCGAGGTCGACGACGATGCTGCGTTTCGAGCGGTTGTCCATCTCGAACGGCGGATTGAAGGGCACGTCGCCGCCGAGCATCTTGGCGAAGCCGCGCGCCGGGTCGCCTTCGGGCGGCTCGATCTTCACCACGTCGGCGCCCCAGTCGGCGAGCACGCCACCCGCGGCCGGGCCGGC
>JANOWV010000309.1:0-2804 GCA_031418075.1 Actinomycetes bacterium | reverse complement strand
GATGCTCGACGACACGTGGGTGATCTACACGAGCGACCACGGCGAGATGGGCGGGAACCACGGCCTCATGTCGAAATGCGTGCTCTATGCGCCATCGGTACAGGTGCCGTTACTCGTCCGCCCGCCCGGCGGATGCGCCCCGCGCGTCGTGACCGATCTCGTCGAACATCTCGACGTACCGGCGAGCGTGCGAGCGATCGCCGGCGCTCCATCCGTTCCTCGCAGCGAGGGGCGTTCCCTGCTCGGGTATGTGGACGGCGCCTCTGACCCGGAAGCCCGCGAGGTGTCGATCAGCGAGAACTGGGGCTTCGCGGCGTTCCAGACCGACCGCTACAAGCTCGTTGTCGACGAGGACGCACTCGCCGCGTGCCAGCTCTTCGACCTGCACGAGGACCCGGACGAGGACGAGAACCTGGTCACCGATCCGTTACTCGCCGGCGTGGTCGAGGAGCTCATCGGGACGCACGTCCGGCCGTTCCTCGCAACGCCTCCGGCTCGCCCCCACGCGAGCGTGTTCACCGGCTGAGCCGCGTCACTCGACTCGGCGCGTTGCCTCTCGCTGGACGAAGGCGAGATAGTCCGGATACGCCGCCTCGACCTTTTCCAAATCACCAGCAGACATGTCGGTCGTGTGTCGATGTTCGGGAAGGCCGAGGACGCGGACCGGACCAACCCTGCGTACCGAGCCCGGAGGAAGCTGGCGGAAGCCCGAGCCGCCGCGGGCTGAGCGTCACACCCTACGTGCTAGTATCGAACATATGTTCGTACTCGACCGGATCGCCAAAGAGCTCGCCGAGGTGGTGGCCGGGCTCGAACCGGCCCGCCTGGCCGGCTCCGACGCCGCCCGGCTCACCGGCGCGGCAGCACGGATCGAGAAGCTGGCGGGCACGGCGAAGGCTGCCCTGGCCGCCCGCGCCGAGGAGACCAACGCGTGGCGGGGCGGTCGGGCCGCGAGCCCCGAGCAGTGGCTCGCGGAGACGTCTGGGTGCTCGGAAGGCATCGCCCGCGAGGCCTTGACGACCGCCCGCCGCGTCGAGACCCTCCCGGAGACCCGGCAGCGCCTGCTCGACGGCACGCTCTCCATGGCCCAGGCCGCGCTCGTCAGTGCCGGCGCTGCCGTCGATCCCGCCTCCGAGGGGCGCCTCCTGCGGACGGCATCCCGGTCGGGGATGCGCGGCCTGCGGGCGGAGAAGGAGCGGGTGGTCGCGGCCGCCACCGACCAGGAAGCCGCGGCCCGGCGTGCGCACCGGGACCGCCACCTGCGGACCTGGCAACAGGGGCCGGCCACGCACGGCTCGTTCTCCGGGCCCACCACCGTGGTCGCAGATCTCCTCGAAGCGCTGGAACCCCTCGCGCAGCGGCGATTCCAGGAGGCCCGATCGGCCGAGCGGCGCGAGTCCCACGATGCCTATCGCTTCGATGCGCTCGTGGACCTCGCCCGCGCGGAGGGTGCCACCACGACCGCCCGACCGAAGCACGTGGCCCGGGTCCGTGTCGACCTCCCCGCACTGCTGCGGGGCCGCACCCAGCCCGGGGAGACGTGCGAGATCCCCGGCGTCGGGCCGGTGCCGGTTTCGCACGCGCGTGAGGTCCTCGCCCACGGGTTGCTCCAGCTCGTGATCACCGATGGGGTCGATGTCCAGACCGTGGTCTCGACCACCCGCCACGTGCCGGCGCCGCTGAAGATCGCCATCGCCGAGCGTGACCGGACGTGCAAGATCCGCGGCTGCGACTGCGACCGCAACCTGCACCGACATCACACGGAACGCTTCGCCGACGGTGGGCTCACCAGCTACCCGCTGCTCGGCAACGTGTGCCCGCGGCACCACCATCTCGTACACGACCAGGGGTTCGACATCGTCGTGCACGACGACGGCACCTGGGACCTGCGCGCACCACCAGTCACGGCGGCGGCCTGACGCCTCGGTCGCCGCGCGGAGGCAGTCCCTGCGCGGCCGGCCACGACCCGAGGTCCGCAGCTAGGACGTGAACGCTCCACGCACCGCCGCGTCGTCGGCCTCGATCGCGCTGCGCAAGGACTCCAGCATCTCGCGACGGGCACGGACCTTGCTGTACCGGTGTGCTGTCGCATCGAGCGCCGTGAGTGCGAGCGCGTGCTCCGCGGCCGCCTGCGCGAGCTCCGACTCCTCGACCACGCGGTCGAGGAAGCCCGCGGCGACCGCATCGTCGGGCGAGTACACCTCGGCGAGGAGCACCGCTCGCTCGAAGTGCGCCGGTGCCAACCGTTGCCGACAGATCTGGATCGCGGTGGCCGGCATCGTCATCCCGATCGCGACCTCGTTCGCCACGATCTTGAAGGGGCCGCGCACGCCGATCCGGTAGTCGCCGGAGAGGAGGAGGAACACGCCCATCGCGATCGTGTGCCCGGTGGTGGCGACCACCACGGGCCGCGGGAACGAGAGGAGGCGCTCCGCGAGCTCGAACCCGGTGTTGAGCATGTCGGCGGCGTCGGTCCCACCGGCGGTGATCACACCGAGGTCGAAGCCGCCGGAGAACCGACCGGGGCGTCCCGTGAACACCACGACGGCCTCGTCGGCCTCGGCGCGGTCGAACGCTTCGTTCAGTTCGCCGAGCATCGCGAGCGACAGCGCGTTGACCTTGCCGTCGTCCATCGTGATGGTCGCGACGCCATCCTGGAACTGGTACGTGACGAGGGATCCCACAGCGACGAGACGCTACTGGATGTGCATCCCAGAGATGGCCCGTGCGATCACGAGGCGCTGGATCTCGGAGGTGCCCTCGAAGATGGTGTAGATCTTCGAGTCGCGGTGCCAGCGCTCGAC
>JANOWV010000308.1:0-20518 GCA_031418075.1 Actinomycetes bacterium | reverse complement strand
TGGCGCCGAGTCGATCGTGAAGGGGCTCCGTGCCGTCTCCGACTTCGACTACGAGCTCCAGATGGCCCAGATGAACCAGCGGCTCTCCGGCATCGACACCTTCTTCATCGCCACGAGTCCTCGGCACTCGTTCCTGTCGTCGAGCCTCGTGCGCGAGGTCGCCAAGTACGGCGGCGACGTGTCGAGCATGGTCCCCGAGGTCGTGATGGGACGCCTGCAGAACCGGTTCGGGGATTCGAACGCCGCGGGATGACGTCCGGTGAGTGAACGCGAGGCGCGCGCGCTCGAAGACCTCCTGTTCGACCTGCGCGAGCTGGTGGAGCAGGCGCGAACGATGCCCATGTCGGCGTCCGTGCTCGTCAACCGCGACGAGACGTTGTCGATCATCGAGGACGCGATCGAGTCGTTCCCCGAGGAGCTGCGCCGCGCACGGTGGCTGCTCAAGGAGCGTGACGAGTTTCTCGCGTCCTCCCAGCGCGATGCCGATGCCCTGGTCGAGGCGGCCCGGTCTCAGGCCGAGCGCATGGTCGAGCGCACCGAGATCGTGCGCGAGGCCCGCCGCACCGCCGAGCAGACCGTCTCGGATGCCGAAGCCGATGCCCGAAGGCTCCGTCACGAGGCCGAGGACTTCATCGATGCCCGGCTCGAAGCGTTCGAGGAGACGCTGTCGCGGACCCTGGAAGCAGTCCGCCGCGGAAGGTCCCGGCTCCAGGTCGACCCTGACCGCCCGGAGTCCGCCGCCGCGGGCGACGACGACGATCCCGAACGCGGGTTCTTCGACCAGGATGGCGGCTGACCGCGCCTCATCAGCCCCAAAAACGCTGAGTTCTCAAGCATTTTCGACGCTCGCGCTATCCTGACCTGCCGTTCCGTCCGCGGGGCGCGCGGGCCCGTTCGGGGCGCCCGCCACCTGTCGGCTCCGGCCCCATCCCAATGTCCGGATTCCGCATCGATGTCGCCGACCTCCTCACACACTCGGGGTCCCGTCGCGACGTCTCGCTGTCCGTTCCCCTCGATGACCTCGGCGTCGACACCTGGCGCGTCGATGGTCCGGTCGACATCGTC
Source organism: Actinomycetes bacterium (assembly GCA_031418075.1). Taxonomy (GTDB): domain Bacteria; phylum Actinomycetota; class Acidimicrobiia; order IMCC26256; family PALSA-555; genus DASUAO01. The sequence goes on along the minus strand of JANOWV010000308.1, from coordinate 19,453 downwards.
CTCAGCCTCGAGCGGATCCCCGACGGGATCGTGGCGCGCGGCACCGTGCACACCATCTGGGAAGCCGACTGCAGCACGTGCTTGTCGACGGTCAGGAGCGAGCTCACCGTCAAGGTCAACGAGCTGTTCGAGAAGTCACCGCTGGAAGGCGACACGTACCCGATCGATGACCGAGAGCTCGACCTCGAACAGCTCACGCGCGACGCGTTGCTGCTCGAGCTGCCGCTCGCACCCCACTGCGACGGTGATTGCTCGGCGCCCGACGCGGCGGGCGTCACCATGTCCGACGGCCGCGCCGGACGCACCGATGGACGCTGGGCCGCACTCGACGACCTCGACGTCGAGGCGTCCTGAACCCACCGTCTCGAAGCATCCCCACACCCTTCTGCACGCATCCAAGACCAGGAGCCACCATGGCCGTTCCCAAGCGCAAGACCCCACGTTCCCGCACCCACAGCCGTCGATCGGCGAACCGCCGTCTCGAGGCGCCGCCGCGCTCGGATTGCCCGCACTGCGGGTCGGCGAAGCTCCCGCACATCGTGTGCCCGAACTGTGGCTGGTACAAGGGCCGACAGGCACTCGAGGTCGACTGATCGCGACGCGACGATGAGCGACGCGCGCACGGTGATCGCGGTTGATGCGATGGGTGGTGATCGCGCGCCCGCGGAGATCGTCGCGGGCGCGCTGCAAGCCGTCGAGCAGTCGGGTGTCGCGGTGCTGTTGGTCGGGCGGACGTCCGAGGTCGAACCGCTCCTGCCTGGTGGCGAATGCCCCGACGGGATGGAGCTGCTGCACGCCGAGGACGTCATCGGCATGGACGACGAGCCGCTGGCATCGGTCCGCAAGCACAAGGACGCTTCGATCACGCGTGCGATCGAAGCGGTCCGCGACGGACGCGCCGCCGGCATGGTGAGCGCCGGGAACACCGGGGCGGTCACCGCAGCGGCTGCCCTCCGCCTCGGTCGGTTCGAGGGTGTCCCGAGCCCGGCGATCGCGGTGCCGATCCCCGTTCCCGGATCGCATCCGCAGGTGCTCATCGACAGCGGGGCAGTGGTGGATCCGGTGCCCGAGCGGCTCGCGCAGTACGCACGCATGGGTTGTGAGTACGCACGCGCCCGCTACGACATCTCCGCCCCCAAAGTCGGGCTGCTCTCCAACGGCGAAGAGGCCGGGAAGGGAGATGCGCTCCGCAAGGCGGCCTATCCGCTGCTCCAGGCCGTCCCGGGGTTCGTGGGCAACGTCGAGGGCCGCGACCTCATGCACGCCGGGAACGTCGACGTCTTCGTCACCGATGGGTTCACCGGGAACATCGCCCTGAAGTGCATCGAAGGTGCACTCCGCTCGATGGCATCGGTGGTGTTCGGGGTGCTCGACTCGAGTCCGGAAGCACGGGAGGCCGCGAAGGCGATCATGCCGGCGCTGCTCGAAGCCGCGATCGCCTTCGATCCCGACGAGACGGGCGGGGCGGTGCTCGCCGGCGTCAACGGGGTCACCGTCATCTCGCACGGCTCGTCATCGGCACGTGCGATCGTCCGCGCGATCGAAGTGGCAGCCGAGTGCGCCAACCGCGACGTCGTCGGTCGGATGCGGGCGGTGGTGACCGATGCCGGCTGAGACGCACGTCACCCAGCCCCCGATGGAGTCCGACGAGGTCCTCTCGCTGCTGCGCGAGCGTCTCGCCGAGATCCTCGAGATCGACGAAGCGCGCATCACGCGCGACGCCCGCTTCGCCGACGATCTCGACGCCGACTCGATCGCGATCATTCAGCTGGTCGAGTCGATGGAGGACGAGCTCGGGGAACGCACCGTGGGTTTCCGGATCGAGGACGAAGACCTTGCCGACCTCGAGACCGTCGGCGAGGCCGTCGACTACATGGTGCTCCGGCTCTCCGCGACGCGGGGGAGCACGTGATGGAGACCGCGACCGCACGGCTCCTCGAAACTGCGCTGGGTCACGAGTTCCGCGATCCGTCCTGCCTCGCGCAGGCGCTGGTCCACCGTTCGTACTGTGCCGAGCATCCCGAAGCCGAGTCGAACGAGCGCATGGAGTTCCTCGGCGACGCGGTCCTCGGTCTCTCGGTCACCGTGCACGTCTACGACGAGTACCCGGACCTTCCCGAGGGCGAGCTCGCGAAGCTGCGCGCGTCGGTCGTGAACGCCGATGTGCTCGCAGCCGTCGCGCTCGAGATCTACCTCGGGCCGGCGTTGTCCCTGGGCAAGGGTGAGGACGCATCGGGTGGGCGCACGAAGCCGTCGATCCTCGCCGACGCGATGGAAGCCGTGATCGCGGCCGTGTACCTCGACGGCGGCTGGGATGCGGCCGACCGGCTCGTGCTGCAGCTCGTCGGTGACCGCATCCGCGAGGGCGCAGCCGGGCCCGGCGACGAGGACTACAAGACCCGACTCCAGGAGCTCGCCGCGCAGCGGTTCGAGCAGCTGCCGCGCTACCAGATCCGTGCCGAGGGACCCGACCACTCGAAGCGCTTCTTCGCGGCCGTCACGATCGCCGGCGTGACGCGCGGTGAAGGCGAAGGTCGTTCGAAGAAGCACGCCGAGCAGGCTGCAGCCCGTGCCGCGTGGCAGGGGCTCGTGGAAGCGCCCACTTCCGAAGTGTCATCCGTCGACGACGAGCACGTCAGTGTCGGGAGCGGTCCGAATCCATCGCCAGGAGAGGAACGCTGATGCCCGAGCTCCCCGAGGTCGAAGTCGTCAGCAAGGATCTCGAACGCGAGATCGTCGGCCGTCGGATCAAGGCGGTTGAAGTCGACGGGATGCGTACCGTCCGACGTCACCACAGCCGGAAGCAGTTCATCGCCCGGCTCGAGGGCAAGAAGATCCTCGGCGTCGAGCGCCGCGGCAAGTACATCCTCTGTCGTCTCGAGGAGGACGAGGTCCTGGTCATCCACCTCGGGATGTCCGGGCAGCTGCTGCGCGCCAAGACGTCGCGTGAGACGCGGCTGAAGCACACCCACGTCGTGATCACGTTCCAGAAGGGCGGCCAGCTCCGATTCGTCGATCCCCGCACCTTCGGTGAGATGTTCGTCGTGGCGGTCGACGAGGTCGACAAGACCTCGGGGCTCGGACGCCTCGGCGTCGACCCGCTCGACCACGCGATGTCGTGGGAGTCCTTCGGTGCGCTCATCACCCAGAAGCACGCGCAGCTGAAGCGGCTCCTCATGGATCAGAAGTTCATCGCCGGCATCGGCAACATCTACTCCGACGAGATCCTCTGGGGTGCGGGGCTCCGGTGGGACCGCCAGAGCGACTCGCTCTCGTCGCAGGAGATTCGGCGTCTCTACCGGTCGATGATCGAGGTGCTCCAGGAGGCGGTCAAGTACCGCGGGTCGACACTCTCCGACCAGCAGTACGTCGACGTGTTCGGGAAGCCCGGCGAGTACCAGGACCACCACAAGGTGTATGCCCGCGACGGGGAGACCTGCCGGCGTTGTCGCACGGTGCTGGTGCGCGAGCGGACCGGGGGGCGGACGACCTTCTTCTGCCCCTCGTGCCAGGTCTGACCGGCCCCAGCACCGACCCCGACTCCGGGCCCGAGACCGGTCCCGGCCCCGATCCCGACCCCGGCCCCGGCCGGGAGGCCGAGCCGACGGTGCGCCGGCACGTATGGATCCGCGGGCGGGTGCAGAACGTCTGGTTCCGTGACGGGTGCGCCCGGGAGGCCGAGCGACTCGGTGTGTCCGGATGGGTCACCAACCGCCCCGACGGCAGGGTCGAAGCGGTGTTCGAGGGGGATCCAGACGCCGTTGCGGCGATCGAAGCCTGGTGTGGTCGAGGCCCGACGCGCGCGCGTGTGGAGCACGTGGATACTCGCACGGAGACCCCCACGGGCGAACGCGGGTTCGCCATCCGCTGACCGACCGGCGCCGCCCGATCCGCGACGCCCGATCCGCGGCACCTAGGGGCCTCATCGCTACGATCCGAACCAACGCACCTGTCCCGCCCGATCACGGCACGCCCGATCCGGCACACCCGCCGGCACAATCGGGTCGACGAACAAGAGGGTCCGCGGTTGTTCCTGAAGTCGCTCACGATCAAGGGCTTCAAGTCGTTCGCCGACAAGACGACGCTCGACTTCGAACCGGGCGTGACCGTGGTGGTCGGGCCGAACGGATCGGGGAAGTCGAACCTCGTCGACGCCGTCGCGTGGGTGCTCGGCGCCCAGGGTCCGCGCACGCTGCGCGGCGGGAAGATGGACGACGTCATCTTCGCGGGCACAACGGAGCGGCCGGTGCTCGGGCGCGCCGAGGTGTCACTCACGATCGACAACTCCGGTGGACTGCTGCCGATCGACTTCACCGAGGTCACGATCACGCGGACGCTGTTCCGCACCGGCGACTCCGAGTACCAGCTCAACTCGGTGCCGTGTCGGCTGCTCGACATCCAGGAGATGCTCTCCGATTCCGGGATCGGTCGCGAGCAGCACGTCATCGTCGGACAGGGTCAGCTCGACACGATCCTCAACGCGTCGGTCTCCCAGCGGCGGGCGATCATCGAGGAGGCTGCGGGGATCCTGAAGTACCGCAAGCGCAAGGAGCGTGCCGAGCGCCGGCTCCTCTCGAGTGAGACCAACATGCTGCGGCTCAACGACCTCCTCCGCGAGGTCAAGCGCCAACTCTCACCGCTCCAGCGTCAGGCCGAGGCGGCGCAGCGACACGACTCCGTGGTCGGTGAGCTGCGTTCGATCCGCCTCTACCTCGCCGGGCATCAGATCGCCGGTCTGCAGACGCGTCTCGAGCGGCTGCGCGATGAGCGGGCCGAGAACGATCGACGGGAAGTCGAGCTTCGCGGTCGCCTGCGTCAGCTCGACGAGTCGGTCATCGATGCCGAGCACTCGCTCACCGCGCTCGGCGACGAAGGGCTCGCCGACTGGATGGTGCGTGTCGAGTCGCTTCGGGAGCGGGCGCGCGGGATGTCGGCGCTGCTCGCCGAGAAGCGCCGCGGTGTCGAGCGGGAGCTCGCGGCCGCCGCCGACGGTGGCGTGGTCGAGACGCTCGTCGCCGATGCGGTGGCGCTGCGCGACGACCTCGCCGACGCCGACCGGGCCGCCGAAGCACTCACCTTGCCCGGCACCGACGCGTTGCTCGCGGTCGAGGCCGCCGAGTCGGCGCTCCAGGCCGCCGAGGAGCGGTGGCGCGCCTCCGAGGGTGACGCGGCACGGGCACGCGCTCGTGCCGAGTCGATCGAGACGCAGCTGCGCGCCGCACGCGCCGACGCCGCGGCCGACCAGCTCGAAGGGATCGATGGCGTCATCGGGCCGCTCGTCGACCATCTCGAGATCGACGCGGGTGCCGAGCTGGCGGTTGCATCAGCGCTCGGCGAGGCCGTCCGCGCCGTCGTCGTGAGTGGCGACACAGCCGCGCGCAACGCAGTTGAGCGGCTGCGACGCGGCGACGCACAGGCACTGGTCCTCGTCGTCGATCCCAGTCGCACCTTGAGCTTCCCGGGATTCGCGGCACCGGCAGGCGGACGCGCCCTCTCCGATGTCGTGCGGGCTCGGGTGCCCGGTCTCGACGACGCGCTCGCTCGGCTGCTCGGACGCACCGTGCTCGTCGCCGACTGGCGAGTTGCGCTCGACCTGGTGCTCGCGAACCCCGAGCTCGTCGCGGTCACGCCCGAGGGCGACCGCCTCGGCGGCGAAGGGCCGTGGCACGTCGGCGGCGCCCACAGCGCGGCCGTGACCCAGGGTGTGCTCGACGAAGCCCAGGAGCGCGCGACGGGAGCCGAGGTCGCCCGCGCCGAAGCGGATCGGACGGTCGAAGCTGCCCGCGCCGCACTCGGCGCGGCGCGCGCCGCCGAGGTCCGCCGTGTCGCGACCGAAGAGCGGCGGGCGATCATCGCGGCGCGACTCTCTGAGGTCGAGGGCCGCCTCGCCGACCGTGATCCGGCGGTCCAGGCCGCGGCGGAGCAGCAGCGCACCAGCATCCTCGAGCGGGATGTCGTGTACGCGACCCTCGCCCGACGCTTGGCCGAGCACCGCCGCGCGGTCGACGAGCTCCACGACCGTCTACGCGAGCGGCGGCGACGCGAGACAGACGCGGCTCGTGCGTCGGCGTCGCAGCTCGACACGTTGCGACAGGAGCGGGCCGAGCTCGAGAAGGGTCTGCTCGAGGTACGCGAGCTCGCGTCGAGGGTCGAGATCCAAGACGCCGAGTCGCGGGTGAAGCTGGAGACGTCGATCGAGGGCCTCCGCGGCGAGTTCGACGTGGAGGCGTCGGTCGCACTGGACTCGCCGGCTCCCGAGGTCCCCGAAGGCACGACCCTCGCCGGGCGCGCCCGCGAGCTGGAGCGCGACCTCCGACTCATGGGTCCGATCAACCCGCTCGCGCTCGAGGAGCACCGTGCCTTGGAGGAGCGGGCCACGTTCCTGCAGGGCCAGCTCGACGACGTCCGCGCGACCCGACGCGAGCTCAATCGGGTGATTCGCGCGGTCGACGCCGAGATCATCACCGTGTTCGAAGCCGCGTACGCCGATGTGGCCGACCATTTCGTCCGGTTGTTCTCCACGTTGTTCCCCGGCGGGAGTGGGAAGCTGTCCCTCGTCGACCCGGGCGACATGCTCAACACCGGCATCGAGATCGAGGCCCGACCTTCGGGGAAGAACGTGCGCCGGCTGTCGTTGCTCTCCGGTGGCGAGCGCTCGCTCACCGCGCTCGCGTTCCTGTTCTCGGTGTTCCGGGCTCGACCGTCGCCGTTCTACCTGCTCGATGAGGTGGAAGCCGCGCTCGACGACGTGAACCTGCACCGCTTCTTGGACCTCGTCCACGAGTTCCGCACCGAAGCCCAGCTCGTGATCGTCACCCACCAGAAACGGACCATGGAAGCCGGCGACGTGCTCTACGGGGTCACGATGCCCCCGGGCGGGTCGACGCGCGTGGTGAGTCAGCGCGTGGCCGACGTGGTCGCCTAGCGCCCACTGCAATGGCTGTCGATCCCCAGATCCTCGCGTGCGGCCCCCGGGGGTCCCAGACGTGGCTCTGCTCCACCGTCTACCGGGTGACCGACAGCAAAGACGCGGCCGAGGTGGCCGATGCGCTGGCTCGCCCGCTCCGGATCGTGTTGGTGCTCGTGCTGGCGTGGATCGCGGCGCGCCTCGCCCGTCGGATCGTCACCCGCGCTGCGCAGCGCATGCGGATGCAGCAGCTGTTCCTCGGGCGGCCGTCGCCCGACGGCGGGACCGACGAGATCGAGTCGCATCGCGGTGCGCAGCGGGTCGAGACGATCGCGAGCGTGCTGCGCAACGTCGTGACGATCGTCGTCTGGTCGATCGCGGCGCTCATCATCCTCGGCGAGCTGGGGCTCGACCTCGCGCCACTGCTCGCCGGTGCGGGGGTGCTCGGGGTCGTGATCGGCTTCGGCGCCCAGCAAGTGGTGCGCGACTACCTCGCCGGGGTGTTCGTGCTCCTCGAGGACCAGTACCGAGTGGGCGACACCATCGATCTCGGGGTCGCGTCGGGTGTCGTCGAGTGGGTGAGCCTGCGCGTGACCCGGATCCGCGACGTCGAGGGCGTCGTCTGGTGGGTGCCCAACGGCCAGCCTGGGCAGGTCGGAAACCAGACCCAAGAGTGGTCGCGAGCGATGCTCGACGTCGACGTCGCGTACGACACCGACGTCGCGCGCGCGACGGAGATCCTCGAAGACGTCGGACGCAACCTGCGCTCCGATGACGCGTGGCAGGCGGACATCCTCGAAGATCCCGAGGTCTGGGGCGTCGAGCGCCTCGGCGCCGACAGCGTCGTCTTGCGCTTCGTGGTGAAGACGCGACCCGCGCAGCAGTGGAAGGTCGCGCGCGAGCTCCGGATCCGCGTCAAGCGCGCGTTCGACGGCGCGGGCATCGAGATCCCGTTCCCGCAGCGCACCGTGACACTGCGCGGACCCGACGCCATCGGGGGCTCGGAAGAAAGCGCGTCGACCGAGGACCGGTAGCCTCAGCACGCACCCATGACCGCCCCGGAGACGATCATCCTCGTGTCGACGTCGCCCTCTGCGCCGCACTCATCGCAACTCCTCGCGTGATGAGTCGTCGCGAGCGCCGCCGACGCCAGCAAGAAGCCGACGAGCTGAGCACGGTCGATCGCGCCTCGTCCGAAGAGACGAGTCGGCCCGATGCGAGAGGCGCGTTTGACGCCCGGGCCGCGGATGTCGGGGCGGAAGCGAACGACGAGCCCCCGCGGCGACGACGGCTGCGCGAGCGACTGGGGAAGAGTCGTGCGCCGTTCGCAGGGATGCGCACCCGAATTCGTGAACGACGTCTCGATGACGACACGTGGGACGACCTCGAGGAGACGTTGTTGCTCGCCGACGTCGGCATGCCCACGACCACCCGCCTGCTCGACGCCCTCCGGAGCCGCGCGGCGGCCGACGCCGTGGCGGATGGTGATGCATTGGCCGACATGCTCGGCGAGGTGATCGTCGCCCAGCTCGAGGTCGGGGCCGACCGAGCGTTGGCGCTCGAAGCCGGGCGCACGAACGTGTGGATGCTCATCGGGGTGAACGGGGCGGGGAAGACCACGACCGCGGCCAAGCTCGCGACCCGGGCCCTCGCCGACGGCCGTTCGGTGCTGTTCGCCGCGTCCGACACGTTCCGGGCCGCGGCGGCCGACCAGCTCGCGCACTGGGCGTCGGTGCTCGGCGTCGATGTGATCCGGGGTGCGGATGGTGCCGATCCCGGCGCGGTGGCGTTCGACGCGGTGCAGGCCGCGCGGGCACGGGGGATCGACCTCGTACTCGTCGACACTGCGGGGCGCTTGCACACCAAGGTGAACCTCATGGAGGAGCTCAAGAAGGTGCGGCGGGTGATCGAACGCACGCCCGACGTGCTCCGTGAGGTGCTCCTCGTCCTCGACGCTACGACCGGCCAGAACGGGCTCGAGCAGGCGCGCCAGTTCACCGAGGCGATGGGCGTCACCGGCGTCGTGCTCACCAAGCTCGACGGCAGCGCGAAGGGCGGAGTCGTGCTCGCCATCGAGGCGGAGCTCGGCGTCCCCGTGAAGCTCGTCGGGGTGGGGGAGTCGGCCGACGACCTCGTCCCGTTCGATCTCACCGAGTTCGCTACCGCGCTGGTCGGCTGAGCAGGCGACGATGTTCGACACCCTGGCCGACCGCTTCGACGGGATCTTCAAGCGGCTGCGTTCTCGCGGGAAACTGACCCCCACCGACGTCGACGAGGTCGCGCGCGAGATCCGCCTCGCCCTCCTCGAGGCCGACGTGAACGTGAAGGTCGTGAAGTCGTTCGTGGCGCGCATCAAGGAGCGCGCGACGGGTGCCGAGGTGGCCGAGAGCCTCTCGCCGGCGCAGCAGGTCATCAAGATCGTCCACGAAGAGATGGTCGCGACGCTCGGCGGCGCGACCGGGAAGCTGCACGTCGCGCCGAAGCCGCCGGCCGTCATCGTGCTCGCCGGGCTCCAGGGCTCCGGAAAGACGACCGCCGCCGCGAAGCTCGCCCGGGTGCTCGAGCACGACCAGGGCAAGCGGGTCCTCCTCGTCGCTGCCGACCTGCAACGCCCGGCCGCGGTCGAGCAGCTGCGGGTCCTCGGCGAGAAGATCGGCGTTCCGGTGTTCAGCGAGCCGACCGATCCGGTTGCCGTCGCGCGCGCCGGGGTGCGCGAAGCCGAACGCCTCGGCCGCACCACCGTGATCATCGACACCGCGGGTCGGCTCCAGATCGACGACGACCTCATGGGCGAGCTCGGCGACATCCACGACGCGGTGCAGCCGCACGACACGCTGCTCGTCGTCGACGCGATGACCGGTCAGGAGGCGGTGGCCGTCGCCGAGCGCTTCGCCGAGACCGTTCCGCTCACGGGGATCGTGCTCACGAAGCTCGACGGGGACGCACGCGGCGGGGCCGCGCTCTCGGTGAAGGAAGTCACCGGGCTCCCGATCCTGTTCGCGGGTGTCGGGGAGAAGGTCGAGGACTTCGAGCAGTTCCATCCCGACCGCATGGCCAGTCGCATCCTCGGCATGGGCGACGTGATGACGCTCATCGAGAAGGCCGAGGCCGTGTTCGATCAGGACGAGGCCCTCAAGATCCAGGAGCGGATGGCGAAGGGCCAGTTCACGTTGGAGGACTTCCTCGACCAGATGCGTCAGATGAAGAAGATGGGGCCACTGTCGGGCATCGTCGGGATGCTGCCCGGGATGCCCAAGGAGCTGCGCCAGGCCGAGATCGACGACGCCGAGCTCGGGAGGGTCGAGGCGATCATCTGCGCGATGACTCCCGAGGAGCGACGCGATCCCACGGTGATCAACGGATCGCGGCGTCTGCGGATCGCCCAGGGGAGTGGCACGAGCACCCAGCAGGTGAACGCGATGCTCAAGCAGTTCAAGATGGTCCAGCAGATGATGCGATCGATGACGAAAGCCGCGAAGGGCAAGAAGGGCAAGCGGGGGCGGGCCCGCATGGAGGTCCCGCCCGGATTCCCGCTAACCTGAGCCGTTCCCGCCGCCCGTGCGGCACAGCAGCTCCATTCCCGGCCCCACTGCCGGACCCGGTCACCGGCCGGACGCTCGACCCCACGAAGGGACCCCAACGAAGTGGCCGTCAAGATCCGCCTGATGCGCGTCGGAAAGCGCAAGCAGCCGTCCTACCGGGTCGTCGTCGCCGACTCGCGCAGTCCGCGCGACGGCCGCATCATCGAGACCATCGGTCGTTACGGGCCGCGTCACGAGCCGTCGCAGGTCGAGATCGACGGCGACCGCGCGCTCGAGTGGCTCCGCAAGGGTGCCCTGCCCACCGAATCCGTCCAGAAGCTCCTCACTGTCACCGGTGTGTGGGCCACCTTCGAAGCCGAGAAGGGCGGGCCGATCGTCACCAAGCTGAACCGACGCGGCTTCCTCACCGGTCGCGGACCCACGCCGACGAAGGGCAAGAAGCACGCGCCTGCCGAGGACGCGCCGGCTCCGCCGGCCGCTGCTGCACCGGCCGTCGCGCCGGAAGCCCCGGCCGACGAAGCCCCGGCCGACGAAGCTCCGGTTGCGGAAGCTCCGGTTGCGGAAGCCCCGGTCGAGGAAGCCCCGGCTGAGGCCGAGGCGGCGCCTGAGGCCGAGGCGACTGGCGACGCACCCGATGAGGCACCTGGCGATGCACCCAAGGACGCAGGGGAGCAGGCGTGAACGAGGACGACGACTTCGAGGAAGCCCTCGACGACGACGACGACTTCGAGGACGAGATCGGCGGCGAGGGAAACCGGATCATCGGTACCCGCGCCAAAGCCGTCGTCGAGCACGTTGCCCGCGCGCTGGCCGACGAGCCCGACGCGATCGAGGTCGACGTCACCGAGAAGGGTGACGACGAGGTGTTCCTGCTCATCCACGCGAGCCCGTCCGACATGGGCCGGCTCATCGGTCGCCGCGGCCGGGTGATCCAGGCGCTGCGCCAGGTCACGCGTGCCGCCGGTGCGGCCGAGGACATCAAGGCCGGCGTCGACGTCGCCGAGTAGTCCCGGCGACGCGTCGCCTGGATCGGGACCTGGTTCCCGGCTAGAGGTCGCCCGCATCGGTCGGGCGCACGGTCTGCGCGGCGAGGTTGCCGTCACGTTCGTGAGCGACCGGCCCGAACGCACCGAGGTCGGCGCGACCCTCGTGCTGGAGCCACCCATCGGCACGACAGAAGCAGCACGTCCTCTCGTGATCGTGTCGTCGCGTCCGCACCAGGGGCGTTGGCTCGTGCGCTTCGACGGCATCGACGACCGCACCGCGGCCGAGGCGTTGCGAGGACGGTTCCTCACCGCCGAGCCACTGGCGAGCACGGCGCCCGCGCCCGACGGCAGCGACCCCGCCGAGGTGCTCTGGGTCCACGAGCTGGTGGGATCGCACGTGCGAGACGCGACCGGTATCGATCGCGGGAAGGTGGTCGCGGTGCAGGCCAACCCCGCGCACGACCTGCTGGTGCTCGAGAGCGGCGCGCTCGTCCCGGTGACGTTCGTGACCGAGCACGGTGCGGGTGCGGTCGTCGTCGACGTCCCTGATGGTCTTTTCGAGCTCTGAGGCTGCCGTGCGCATCGACGTGTTCACGATCTTCCCGGAGTACCTCGAGGCACCGCTCGGTGTGTCGCTCCTCGGCCGCGCGCGCGATGCGGGGATCCTCGACGTGCGGGTCCACGACCTGCGTGAGCACACCACCGACCGGCACCGCAGCGTCGATGACGCGCCCATGGGCGGTGGCCCGGGGATGGTGATGATGCCCGAGCCGATCTTCGCCGCGGTCGAGGCGGCCGAGCCGCCCCGGCCCCTGCTGCTCCTCGCCCCGAGCGGTCGACGCTTCGAGCAGGCCGTCGCCACCGAGCTCGCGGCGGGCGACGGGTTCTCGCTGCTGTGCGGGCGCTACGAGGGTGTCGACCAGCGGGTGGCCGATCACCTCTGCGACGGCGAGCTGTCGGTCGGCGACTTCGTGCTCGCCGGGGGCGAGGCGGCCGCGCTGGTGGTGGTGGAGGCGGTGGCCCGGCTCTTACCGGGCGTGCTCGGCAACGACACGTCGATCGACGACGAGTCCTTCGCGCACGGGCTCCTCGAGTACCCGCAGTACACCCGCCCGGCCGAGTTCCGGGGCTGGAGCGCACCGGAGGTGCTGCGATCGGGGGACCACGGGCGGATCGAGCAGTGGCGCCGGGATGAGGCCCTGCGTCGGACGAGGGAACGTCGCCCGGACCTGCTCCCCGACGGGGATGCCACGGGCGAGGCCGCCGGCGAAGACTGAGGCGCAGGCCCTGGGATCTGCCGTCGCCCGAGGAGTTGGCTCGGGGCTGCTCCCACTACCATGAAGGCCTGCCGCGAGCCCGTCGCTCGCCCTTCCACCTGTCCGGACCGGGAGTCCCACCATGAACGCCACCGATCTCGTCGACCGCGCCAGCCTGCGCGACGACATCCCCGACTTCGGTCCTGGCGACACGCTGAAGGTGCACGTGCGCGTCGTCGAAGGCACGCGTGAGCGCGTCCAGCTGTTCCAGGGCGTCATGATCCGCCGCAAGGGCAGCGGGATCCGCGAGACCTTCACCGTCCGCAAGGTGAGCTTCGGCGTCGGCGTCGAGCGCACCTTCCCGATCCACTCGCCGGTGCTCGCCAAGATCGAGGTCGTCTCGCGTGGCGACGTGCGGCGGGCGAAGCTCTACTACCTGCGCGACCGGATCGGGAAGGCCGCGAAGATCAAGGAGAAGCGGGACTAGCCCGTGAGTGCCGAAGATCTGGAGCGGTACGAGACCGAGATCGAGCTCCAGCTCTACCGGGAGTACCGCGATGTGCTCCCGCTGTTCCGCTACGTGGTCGAGTCCGAGCGGCGCTTCTACCTCGCCAACAACGTCGACGTGCGCGTCGAGAACGAAGGCGGCCAGATCTACTTCCGCATCGAGATGAGCGATGCCTGGGTGTGGGACATGTACCGCCCGGCTCGCTTCGTCACGAACGTCCGCGTGCTGACCTTCCGTGATGTGAACATCGAGGAGCTGGCCGGCAAGGACGCCTGAGCGTGCCCGACCCACGCCGCGCCCTGGGCGCGGCGGGCGAGGATCTGGCCGCGGCGTGGTACGAGGCGGAGGGCTACCGCGTCCTCGCGCGCAACTGGCGCTGCCGCGACGGCGAGCTCGACCTGGTCGTGTCCCGCCCCGGCGTGCTGGTGTTCTGCGAGGTGAAGACCCGCCGCAGCGACGCCTACGGCGGCCCCGCCGCCGCGGTCACCCACACGAAGCAGCGGCGCATCCGCGGGCTCGCACTCCGGTGGCTCGCCGAGCACCAGGTCCGCGCCCCGTCATTGCGCTTCGATGTCGTGGCGATCCACAAGCAGCGCGGTCGCGCACCGCAGATCGAGGTGCTCGAAGCCGCCTTCTGACCGAGGTCGGTCAGAAGGGCCGGTGGCCGCGGGTGGATGCGCGCGTCCAGCACCCGGTGTGCCAGTGCCGGTGCAGGTCGTTGCCGGTTCGGGGGATGACGACCTTGTGACCCTCGCCGGCGCGGATCTCCAAGTCGCAGCCCGGGCAGCGGTACGTCTTGATCGCCTGGTACGGCTGCACGTGGCGTACCTCGAACGCGTCGGTGTCACGCCGCGCGTCCTCGGCCCAATCGTGGTCGGGCATGGTCAGCCTCCGAAGAAGGCCCACACCACGAGCGCGGCGACGACCACGAACGCGGCGGCGACGAGCGCGATGTCGCTACGCCGTTTGACTTGCTCCCGGAACGGATTGAACCCCATGTCGCCACGGTAGCCAGCGCGCGGGTGCACAGCTCCGACCGCTACCGAGGCCACACCGACCCTTGTGACCGCTCGACCCACCGGTCGCGTTCGAGCGCCCGCACCGCAACCGCCACCTGACCCGGCGCGAGCCCGGTGCGGCTCGTGAGCTGGTCGAAGGTCGCGGGCTCGCCCCCGAGCGCGCGCAGCACTGACGACCCGTCGGCCCCCACCGGGGGTCGGGACTCTGTCGGAGCGCTGCGACTCGAGGCCGCGGCGTCGAGGCCGAGGAGCAACGGCACGTCGGACCAGTCGAGGAGCGGAAACGCGCCGTCGGCGATCAGCTCGTTCGTCCCTTCGGCCGCGACGTTCCGACGCGACCCCGGAATCGCGAGAACGGGTCGTCCGTACTCCAGTGCATGTTGGGCGGTGATGCGGGCGCCACCTCGGCGCGTCGCCTCGACCACGACCACCGCGTCGGCCAGCGCGGCGATGATCCGATTCCGGACCGGAAAGCGGCCCGGAAGGGGCCGGACGCCGAAACCCTGTTCGCCCACGAGGAGCCCACTCGCGCGCACGCGATCGAAGAGCGTGGCGTGGCGTCGGGGATACGTGATGTCGAGACCCGTCGCGACGACACCGACCGCACGGCCGCCCGCGGCGATCGCACCACGGTGGGCGGCACCATCGATACCGATCGCGAGCCCGCTCACCACGGTGATGCCGGCTGCGCCAAGAAACGCGCCGAGCTCCTCGGCATCGGCGAGCCCGTGCGGTGTGGCGGCACGCGTACCGACGATCGCGACGCGCGGTGCGCGGAAGGCGGCGTCGTGCTCGCCTTCGGCGAGGAGCACCGCCGGCCGATCGGGGACCGCGTCGACGATGGGGTACGAGGGATCGCCGTCGAGGTACACCCGCGTGCGTCGACGCTCGACGAGGCTCGCCATCGACTCCATGTCGACGGCGGCGCGCCACCGTCGGAGATCGGCTGCGAGGAGGAGATCGGCATCTCCGTCGAGGACCCCCCGGAGACCGCGCTCGGGCCCACCGAACTCGTCGAACAAGGTGCGCAAGCGGTTCGGGGTCATCCCGGGCAGGCAGGCGAGCGTGACCCCGGCGAGCTCAGCTGGAGACAGGGTCACGGCGCGTCCTCCCGCAGGAGCGCGGCGAGTGCGACATCGTCGGGTCGGACCTCGGGGTGGTCGTCGAGATCGGCGAGGGTCCGGGCCACGCGCCGGATGCGCGCCGCCCCTCGACCCGTGAGTCGACGTGCGTCGATCTCCTCGAGCCAGGCATCGTGCGCAGGGCGATCGAGCGGAATGACTCGTTGGAGCGCGCCCGCCGGGACGTGGGCATTGCGTCGCCACCTCGTCCCGCGCAGTCGATGCTGTTGGCGCTCGACGGCAGCAACGACGCGCCCGGCCACGACGGTCGAGGATTCGCCGACGACGTCGGTGGCCTCTGGTGCCTGCACCGATACCCGGAGGTCGAAGCGATCGAGCAGCGGTGCGGACAGCCGCCGTCGGTAGCGCGCACGCTGTCCATCGCCGCAGCAGCACCGAGGGGGTCCGAGCCCGCAGGGGCAGGGGTTGGTGCATGCGACGAGCACGAAGTCGGCGGGGAATCGCAACGTGGTGGACGCGCGTGCGATCCAGACCGCTCGCTCCTCGATCGGTTGGCGGAGCGCGTCGAGTGCGCGCGGTGCGAACTCGCCCAGCTCGTCGAGGAAGAGCGTTCCCCGGTGGGCAAGGGTGACTTCGCCGGGACTCGGGCGCCCGCTCCCTCCACCCACGAGCGCGGCCACGGATGCGGTGTGGTGCGGCGAACGGAACGGCGGGCGGCGGAGCAGCGAGGTCGCCGGTCGGCCGGCGGCGGAGTGGACCCGGGTGACCTCCAACGCTTCGTCGTCGGTAAGTGGCGGGGTGATCGTGACGAGGCGTCGGGCGAGCATCGTCTTGCCCACCCCTGGCGGGCCCGCGAACAGCAGGTGGTGGGCGCCGGCTGCAGTGACCTCCAACGCGCGACGCGCCCACGCCAGCCCGCGAACTTCGGCAAGGTCGAGTGGTTCGTCGAGATCGACGCCCGACGACGGGTCGAGGTCGTTGCCGGGTCGGGGCGGGGGAGGGTCGGGCCACGGCGCCTCGCCCTTGAGGCACGCCCGAAGCTCGGCGAGGTCCCGTGCCACGCGCACATGGACTCCGGGCACCAGCGCGGCTTCGTGCGCGTCGTCGGCCGGGACGATGACGGTGTGACACCCGGACCGCGCGACGGCGGCGACGAGTGCGAGCGCGCCGGGTACGTGGCGGACCGTCCCGTCGAGGCCGACCTCGCCCAGGACCGCGATGCCGTCGAGTGCGGCGCACGGCAGCTGATCGGAGGCGACCTGCACGCCGACGGCGGCCGCGAGGTCGAGGCCGGCGCCGGTCTTGCGGATCGCGCTCGGTGCGAGGTTGACGGTGATCCGCTTCGAGGGCCAGTCGAGCGAGCACGACTGGAGTGCGGCACGGACCCGCTCACGTGACTCGCGCACCGCGGTGTCGGGAAGACCGACGACGTGGTAGCCGGGGAGCCCGGACGCGAGATGGACCTCGACCGTGACGACCTGGCCATCGACGCCGAGGAGGGTGGCACTGGTGACCGACGCGAGCATGGGTCGCTCCGCTCGTTCGGGCGGCCCGCGTGGGGCCGAGCTCGACGGCGGGCCGTGACCGCGGCCGCGACGGGATCGCACGACCCAACCTACCGATGGGGTGCGACAGTCAGGCCCGGTGCACGGTTCCCCGGATTCACGGGGCGCGGCAAGTACCCTCGCGGGCATGACGTGGGGCGCCGACGACTACCTCGCGTCGCTTGGAGGGCTCAGCGAGCTCACGCGTCAGGCGTACGAGCATGACGTGACGGAATTCGTCTCGTGGGCCCAGCGGGGCGGATGCGACGACCCCGCGGCGATCGACCACCGGGTGCTGCGCCGCTATCTCGCGTACCTCACCACCCGGGGGTTCGCCCGGCGCTCCATCGCTCGCAAGGCCGCGGCGATCCGCGGCTATGTGCGCCATCTCCACCGTGGCGGGATCCTCGAGAGCGATCCGGGTCGAGCGTTGCGGACCCCGAAGGGTGCCGCCCGACTCCCGCGCGTACCCCGTTCGCGTGAAGCGACGGCCATGCTCGACGACGCGGTTCACGACGCCGACGAGGCGGGTCTGGGCGATGACCCCATCGCCGCTGCGCTCGCGCGTCGCGATCTCGCCGTGCTCGAGGTGCTCTACGGCGCCGGGTTGCGGGTCAGCGAGTGCTGCGGGCTCCTCCTCGAGGACTGCGACCTCGACCGCGGCCTGCTCACCGTCCTCGGGAAGGGATCGAAGGTCCGACGGGTCCCGGTCGGCGTACCGGCACGCCAGGCGATCTCCGCGTGGCTGGCGCAGGGGCGCCCGATCCTCGCCACCGACGACTCGCCACCGCAGGCCGTGTTCCTCGCCCGCCGGGGCGGGCAGCTGTCGACCCGGGAGGCCCGACGCATCGTCGCCGCGCACCCACTCGCCGACGGTCGGACCTTGCACCCCCACGCGCTGCGCCATGCCTACGCGACGCACCTCCTCGAGGGAGGTGCCGATCTGCGTGCCGTCCAGGAGCTGCTCGGGCACGCCGACCTCGCGACGACGCAGATCTACACGCACCTGACCCGCGACCGTCTCCAGGCCGTCTACGACGCGACGCATCCCCGTGCCTGACGAGATCGACGCGACACAGAAGGCCGCGATCGCCGCGCAGGTCTCAGAGCTTTGGAACCGGTACAAGAGCGAGCCGACGACCGAGGACCGCGAGCGTCTCATCCTGAACTACTCGCCGCTGGTGAAGTTCGTCGCCGGCCGTGTTGCGTCCGGACTGCCCCAGAACGTCGAGCAAGCGGACCTCATCAGCTACGGCATCTTCGGCCTCATCGACGCGATCGAGAAGTTCGACCCGGAGCGGGGCTTCAAGTTCGAGACCTACGCGATCTCGCGCATCAAGGGTGCGATCATCGACGAGCTCCGCTCGATCGACTGGGTGCCTCGGTCGGTGCGCGCGAAGGCGCGCGCGATCGAGCGTGCGTTCTCGAAGCTCGAGAACGAGCTGAAGCGCAAGCCGACCGACGAGGAGGTCGCAGCCGAGATCGGCATCACCACCGCCGAGCTCGATCAGAACCTCTCGCAGATCTCGCTCACCGGCCTCGTGGCCCTCGACGAGCTGCTGGGTGGCGGCGCCGCCCAGGAAGGTGGCGGCTCGGCCACCGTCGGGGAGACGATCTCCGACGCATCGCACGATCCCGTGGAGGCGTTCGAGGTCGACGAGATGAAGCACGTCCTCGCCGACATGATCAACCGCATGCCCGACCGCGAACGACTCGTGCTCACCCTCTACTACTACGAGGCACTGACCCTCTCCGAGATCGGCGCGGTGCTCGGGGTCACGGAGAGCCGGGTCTGTCAGATCCACACGAAGGCGATCCTGCAGCTGCGCGCCCGTCTCGTCGACGCGGGCTGAACTCGCTGCCCGATCCGCGCAGCCTGATTCGCGTCGCCCGATCCAAGCAGCCTCATTCGCGTCGGGCTGATCACTCCACCACCTGTCACGTCGGGCCTTCGTAGCCGTCGTTGACCGTCGATCGGCGTCCGCCGGTCTGAAGTCCCGTTCACCTCCCCGTGTCGTCGACTCGCGTGTGGAGGTTCGGTGCGGGCTCGTGTCGGGTGCTGCGCGAGAGCCATAGGTATGGCCGTGTGCGCCGCGCTGCTCGCGGGAGGGACACCACCGGTCGGCGCCGCTTCGCCGGGTTGGCTGCTCCCGGTGAACGGGTCGGTCATGCGTCCGTTCCTCGCCCCCGTCGGTCACTACGGGCCCGGACATCGGGGCGTCGACTTCGCGGCGGCACCGGGCACTGCAGTGCGCGCCGCGAACGACGGCATCGTGGTGTTCGCGGGTTCGGTCGCCGGTTCACTGCACGTCGTCGTCGCGCACGACGGCGGGATCCGGACCTCGTCGTCGTTTCTCAGCCGGGTCGACGTGCGGGTCGGCCAGCGTGTCGCGCGAGGCACCGTGATCGGCGCAGCCGGCGGAAGCGGCGATGGTCATTCTGCCGGCGTGCTCCATCTCGGCGTCCGGGTCGGTGACCGCTACATCGACCCCATGCTGCTCTTCGGGGCCGTCGACCTCACCGCGATCGTGCACCTGCTCCCGGTCGGAGCAGGTGAGGTCGCACGCACGACCACGACCGCGGCTGAGCAGCGGGCGATCGCCGAGCAG